>CAYJXH010000081.1:0-7025 GCA_964373975.1 uncultured Nitrospirota bacterium
GCCTCGTTGGGCCGTTAGGAGAATAATACAATTCGTTTAGTTTTGCTAGTGCCGTTAAAAAAGCCTCTGGGTTTGGCTTGCCTTGCTTTACATCTTGTGCGCTAACAATAATAGGGAAGGCCGAACGAATACCGGCGCGATCTAATGCAGATTTTATCTCTCCCCGAAATGCACCCGAGGCAATGGCAAGAAGATATTTTCCTTGGAGTTTTGCGACCAGATCAGAAACCCCCGGATAGATATTCAACGCCTGTTCGGACAAGGTTTTATATAACGCCATCTTCTGGTGAATCAGTCTTTTGATGGTTGCTTTATCCGTGGGAAGATTGTGTGCGGCCAGCACAGCTTCAAAGCATCCCTTATCATCCATCGCAAGATAGGACTCATCGTATTTGGCTTGGGTAAGTGAAATACCGCAACCAGCAAGAACCTTCTGAAACGTCTTTAGATGCAGTGGCTCGCTATTAACAATCACTCCGTCGCAGTCAAAAATAATGGCTTTTAGCATAGGGGGTTACGGCTCTCCCAATAATCTTTTTGCATTTAATAGTAATATCTTTTCGTGAACCTCTGGTTTGAAACCGGCTTTTTCAAAGTCGGCAAGCCAGCGGTCAGGGGTTAAAAAAGGATAGTCTGATCCAAACAAGATGCGATCTTGAAGCCGCGTATTGGCGTGTTGTATTAACGATGCTGGAAAATATTTGGGCGACCATCCAGACAAATCAATATAGATATTGGTCTTATGAACGGCAACCGCCAACATCTCTTCCTGCCACGGCCAAGAAGGATGCGCGCCAATAATCGTGAGATTCGGAAAGTCGGCGGCGATGTCATCTATATAGGGAATCGGCTGGGCATATTTTAGTTTCAGTCCATTTCCCCCCGGAACGCCCGCGCCGACTCCGGTCATGCCCGTATGCAAAAGCAGGGGAATTTTCAGCGCGGAACAGGTTTCCCAAAGCGGGTAAAACTGACGGTCGTTTGGATAAAACCCTTGCGCAATGGGGTGACATTTCAGTCCACGCAGTCCCAATGTTTTAACCGCGCGTTCTAATTCTGATACGGCCTTCGTCCCCTTCCATGGATCAACACTCGCAAATCCGATAAAAACATCTGGGTATTTTGTTACAGCCTCTGCGACATAATCGTTGGTCACGGGGGGACGGCCTGTATTGGTTTCCGCGTCCCAAGCCAATAGCACCGCCTTCATATCAAGACGACGGTAATACGCGGCCATCTCCTCCATGCTAACGACAATGTCGTGCTTATGGAAATAGGTCATCGCATCGGCAATATATTTTCCGCCCGAGTCTACAAGATATTCTTTTGTGCCCGGATGGACGTGCATATCAATCGCTCGCATTTTCAACCCTTTCGATTTTTTCTTCTGTAATTTTTTGATCGGCAATAAAAAACGCCCTGACATAAGGCTTGTCTTCCACCAATGAGATAATAAGATAAAAAACGTTGGGATAAAAGGCCAGACGAATATCGGTTGCCGAAGGATATGCTTCAGAATGGGGATGCGAATGGTATATTCCCAACATCGCCAGATTGCGCTCCCGCATATTTCGCATGACCTGAAATTGTTCATCCGGATTCATCATATATCTTACCTTCCGATCTTTTGGAATTTTTAAATCGGCAATGCGCGGATCATCGGAAGAGAGATTCGTTATCTCATAGATTTCTGTAACAATATCTTCTGCCCCTGCGAAGGCAACGTGCCCTGCGAGAATACCGCAACACTCATCAGGGGCTTCACGCTTTGCGTGGGCAATCATTTGATCTAATATCGTTTGAATAATTTTTGGCATTTAGAAATTGACATCCAATTTATTTCGTTGTATTCTACGGGACATTGTGCCATTTGTAAACGGTTGGCATGAGGCCACAGTTGGCGCGGAGCCACAGTTTGGCATGGGGCCACTAGGGGCGGATAGCTCAGTCGGTAGAGCATCGGCCTTACAAGCCGGGGGTCACAGGTTCAATCCCTGTTCCGCCTAGGGGCATCGGGCCCGGCGGTTATGAGCGGCCTCGTTGGGCCACCAGAAATTAAAGTAAGGGACCGTAGTTCAGCTGGTTAGAACGCCGGCCTGTCACGCCGGAAGTCGCGAGTTCGAATCTCGTCGGTCCCGCCATTTAGCAACTTTTGTAGCAACTTTTGTATTTTTTTTAATCTAGGTAAAACTTGAATAATCCATCTGATTTTTCTATTTTACATTTCATTGCCTCATCGGGATGGATCGCCCAATCTGTTCTCGCAATCCTTGTGTTGTTCTCTGTTGCCTCATGGGCTATTATTCTTCAGAAAGTCATCACATTAAGAAAAGCCGAATTGGCGAATCATCGCTTTCTGGCCATTTTTCTAAAGGCAAATACCTTTCAGGAATTGAGACGTCATGCCAAAGCCCAAAATAATGAGGGGCCGATTGCGGCACTGTTTAGCAATGTTGTTGAAAAAGCCACTTTGGATGCAGACCTCGTGAAAAAAGGGGAATCTTTTTGTTGGATTGAAGGGTTAAATACTTCCAGACTCGAACGAATACTCCACGCCAGTATTCAAGACGAAATGGACTATTACCAAAAATATATTCATTTGTTGGCAACCATCGGAAACACCTCTCCTTTCATTGGGCTTTTTGGCACCGTGGTTGGCATTGTCAACTCTTTCCGTTCGATCGGACTGCAAGAAGTCGCCAATATCGCCGTTGTAGCACCCGGTATCTCGGAGGCGCTTGTCGCAACTGCCGCCGGATTGGCGGCCGCCATTCCAGCGGTAATGGCTTTTAACGTCTTTGTAAACAGGTTAAGCCGATTAGAAGTTAAACTTGAAGTCTTCTCTTCGGAACTCATTACCTTTATTGAGACAACAGAGTCAAAATCGCTTTCCAGTTTAGAGGTGTCAAAGAGGTAAGGGGTATAACCCCTGCGACCCATCATGCGAAGCTCACATTCACAACGAAAGCATTTAATGGCGGAGATTAACATTATTCCCCTTGTGGATGTGGTGTTTGTTCTGCTGATTATCTTTATGGTTACAGCGCCTCTCATGGATCGCGGTATTGATCTCTCTCTTCCGCAATCGAGTACCAATACGATTAAACCTGAAAAGCGATATATCCTGACCATTCGGAAAAACCAGACGATGATGCTCAATCAGGAACAACTCTCTATGGCGGCACTGGCCAAAAGACTGCCCACCCTAAAAGGAGAATCAATCTACTTGAGGGCAGACCAAGAAGTTCCTTATGGAATCGTCGTTTCAGTGATGGACTTGATTAAACAATCCGGAGTGGATAAATTGGGTATCGTAACGGAACCTTTTATAAAAAAGGAGTCCTCTTAAATGGGCCTTACACTCCTATTTGATCAGGGAGGTGCCGCAAGTTTTAATGGCGCAATCCCACGCCAAAGGATGAACCTATCCTGGATGTTTATTTCCTCGATCTTCATCCATGCACTCTTCTTCTGGGTCGTATTCTTATATGCCCCGCGTTTCGCCCCAGAGAAAATCAAACTTCAAGACTACCATGTCTCTCTTATTTCGCCAAAGTTTATTGATATAGCCGACAAACAACCATCAGCCCCTGTTTCTCTTCCAGAAAGCGCACCCACGCCGCCGCCTGCTCCTGTGGTGAAAAATGCCGAAGTGGCTATGGAAATCCCAAAAAATGCCGTCCCGATAAAGGCACCACCACCACTCCCGCCAGCAAAGTTTTTTCCAGATCCAGTCATACCAAAAATAGATACAGCGGTAAAGATATCGCCCCCTATGGAAGTCCAATCCGTATCAAAGCCGAATGGAGAAAAACCCATTTCCCCTGAATCGGCGGCAAGCGACCTCTCTCCGGGAAAAAATGAAATCAGCGCAATGGCAAGAACAGGGGTGACAGGGAAGGGAGAAGGCGCGGTGCCTAACGGTTCTGGGTTTGGCTATCCCTACTATCTAAGCAATATCGAGCATAAGATTGCACAGCAATGGGCACCGCCTCGCACAACAATATCTGGAAAGCGAGAGCGGACAATGGCGGTCATTGGCTTCCTTATAAAACAGGATGGCCGTATTGATATCCAATCTATTGTCGTCGAGAAAAGCTCTGGGAACGCTTTTTTTGACATGGCCGCTCTGCGGGCCATTAACAATGCCAACCCCATGCCGCCCCTTCCAAAGGGAATATCCGACGACCTTAAGGTGCATTTTACTTTCGAAAGGGAGTCTTGATTCGTGAAACAATACGCCAAAACACTCGTCGTTACAGCTCACATTTTTGCGCAAGTCACAGCCGCCCTTATTGCATCCAACTTGCATGCGTCAGATGTTTTTCTAGGAGTATCAAAAGGTCAATTTGAGAGAATCGCCATTGGAATGATTCCCTTTTCAGGGTCGCCAAAAGCAGAGAAGGAACGAAAACTTACGGAGTCGGTTTTAAAGGCCGATCTGACGCGATCGCAACTTTTTAATGTTATTGTCATTGATTTTGCTAAAGGGGATTCCCCTCTGAATCTGGCAGACGGGCTCGATGATTCCATATTACAATGGGCGCAAGGGATTAAAATCGGCGCGATTGCGTGGGGAAAAATGTATCCCTCCGATGGAGGAAAGTGGACATTGGAGGCGTATGCTTACGAGACCACCAATGGAAATTCGGTCATTCGCGTAAAAATAACGGGCGATAGTATGCGTGCCCTGGCACATCGCTTTTCCGATAAACTGGTTTCACATTTTACAGGAGAGAAAGGATTGGCTGAAACAAAGATTGCTTATTTATCCAATCAAACTGGGAGTAAAGAGGTCTACTTAATGGACTATGACGGAGAAAATACTGTCCGACTGACCTCCGATCAGTCTATTATCCTCTCGCCGAGGTGGTCGTCTGACGCAACCCAAATTGGCTATACATCTTACCGACATGGCACACCTGATATTTATTTTTTGGAAATTGCTGTTGGAAAGAGAAAGAAAATTTTTTCCTCAAAAGGCCTAAGTCTTTCCCCTGCATGGTCACCGAACGGAGATTGGGTGGTTTTTGCTTCCACAAAAGGGGGTGATTCTGAAATCTACAAAATGCGGCCCAATGGAGAGAATTTAAAACAGATCACGTTTCATTCTGCCGCAGACCTATCCCCCACATGGTCTCCAACCGGAAAAGAAATTGCTTTTACGTCTGACCGGGGCGGCTCCCCTCAAATCTATATCATGGATGCAGAAGGAGGAAATATTCGCCGCTTGACTTATTGGGGAGAATATAATACTTCTCCTTCATGGTCCCCACAGGGAGATCTCATTGCTTATGCCTGTCGGAATAGGGAAGGGTTTATGAAATTATGTGCCAATCGAATAGATGGGCGCGAATCTATTAAAATAACAGAAGAAGGAAGTTGGGACGATGAATCCCCTTCATGGGCCGCAAACGGTCGAGAGATTGTCTTTGCCTCTAATCGGTTAGGCGTAAGCGATATTTTCACCGTTCGCCCCAATGGGGAGGGACTCCTTCGCCTTACCCAAAACAGCGCAGTAAACACAAGCCCCGCTTGGGCACCTCAATAATTAGAATTTGAAAAGGAGATCAGAGATATGAAAAGAATGTTTCAAACTATTTTAACTGTTTTTGTCGGTGTTTCTTTTTTATTGCTTGCGGGTTGTCCTAAAAAAATTACCCCCATAAAAAAGACTTCCCGAACGAGAACGACACGCCCTGCGGTAGTCGCTCCTAAATTGCCCCCCGCTTCCCCCCACGTTGATAGCGGTTTTGGAAATGAAGCGCCAGCGCCTCTCAAGGAAGAAGAGATACCCTCTATCGCAAAATTAGAGGAGTTGGAAGCCCCGTCTTTAAAAATGAATATGGAAGAAAAAGCCTCCGCTTTAAAAGAAGTCTATTTTGACCTAGATCAATGGGCCACTCGCCCTGTAGACATTCATGTCATTGAGAATAATGTAAACTGGCTTTTTGCGCATCCTAGCGCAAAAGTAAGAATTGAAGGCCATGGCGATAATCGAGGAACCAATGAATATAACCTTGTATTAGGTGAAAAGAGGGCCGTTTCAGTTAGAAACGCCCTAGTCACTCTGGGTATAGATGCTTCAAGGCTTACCGTAGTGAGTTATGGAGAAGAGCGTCCTTTCTGCATGCAAGACAGCGATGCCTGCTTTCAAGAAAATAGGAGGGTTCACTTCGATGTCGAATAATTTAATCAAGGGTTTTGCGCCACTATCCCTACTGTTTGTGTTCTATTTCAGTGGGTGCGCCCTTCAGTCTAGTTTGGTTAATCTCGAACAAGGCATGGAAGAAGAAGGCGCGCGCGGACAGCAGTTACAAGACGATTTAGACGCGCTACGCACGCAAGTGGAAAAGCAGGCGAAAGAAATGCGCGCTGAAAAACCAAAACAAAATAACCAGAAAGGAATAGCAGAACTTTTAGGGGAAATAGACCAATTGAAGGAGCAATTTCGGCGATTGGAGGGACGGATTGAGGAAGAAGGCCGTAAGACATCCGAGGCGGTGCGGGCGACAGATGACCACTCCCATGATCTTGAACAACTCTCAAATAAGATATCCTCTATCGAGAAACGTCTTTCTACGGAAAAAACATCTAACGATGAGGCCGGACCCATTTTATCTCCAAGTGAGGCCTATACCCTTGCCTACAATGACTACTTGCGCGGGAATTATGATTTATCCATACTGGGCTTTCAGAATTATTTAAGTCTTTACCCTCACTCCACAAATGTTCCTCAAGCCCTCTATTGGATAGGACAGGCCTACTACAATAAAGTCGCTTACGCAGAGGCTGTCTCTTTTTTTGAGCAGATAGAAACCCGTTTTCCGCAACATGATACGGCGCCCAATGCCATGTTAAAAATGGGGCTTTCTCTCGTCGAGCTTGGAAAAATAGATTTGGCCAAGGCAACCCTTCAGAAAGTAGCCGACAAATTTCCGCAATCAAATGAAGCCCAATTGGCAAAGGGCAAATTAGCGACGATGCGTTAATTTCAATTACAACAGGGGAAACAACCCCCTTAA
>CAYJXH010000082.1:0-6999 GCA_964373975.1 uncultured Nitrospirota bacterium
CCACGTTTGAACAAATTATCAATAGCAGTTTGGATGGCATTCTCGCGTTTAATGAAGAACTTCGATTTACCGTTTGGAATCCGGGGATGTCAATGCTCACGGGTATCGGCCATGAAAACGCAATTGGAAAACGTGCTGTTGACATACAACCTCTCTTTCAGATGACGGGCATAGAGAACTATCTCCGCGAAGCCGTTTCAGGAAAAACCGTCGTGGCGCGAGGGGTTCCCTATTTTAAGGCCAAGAGCATCCACGGGATTGATGTGCCCTTTGATGGTTTTTTCGATGGACATTTTTCTCCTCTGAAAAATTCACAAGGTTTTATCGTGGGGGGATTTGGTATTATTCGAGACATTACGGAACAGGTGCTGGCAAAAGAAAACTTAAAGCGGCTGGCAACCTTCCCCGAACAAAATCCAAATGCAATCCTTGAGATTGATCGCAATGGGACAGTCACTTATGCGAATCTGGCGGTGTTTAGGACCTTCCTCGATTTTAAAACCATCAAGAATAATCACCCGATTCTCGCCGGGGTTATGGATATTGCGGCCCGCCTTCGTGAGTCTGGAGAAGCCGTCGTCACCCGAGAGATAACGGTAGGCCATCACATATACGAGCAACAGATATCGCTTAGTATGGAAAATTATCTTATTCGTATTTACCTCAACGACATTACTCAAAGAAAAAATGCCGAAGACAAGATACAGCGTCAAGCCCATTACGATTCCCTCACAGGACTCCCAAACCGCATTCTTTTTATTGACCGACTAAACCAAGCCCTCGCCGCAACAAAACGGCACCAACAAAAGGTGGGGGTTCTCTTCCTGGATCTAGATCGCTTTAAACAGGTGAACGACACCTTAGGACATACCGTTGGGGATGCCTTGCTTCAAAAGGTCGCCAAACGGCTGGAAAGTGCGACACGAGAAGGAGATACCGTCTCGCGCCTTGGCGGGGATGAATTCGCAATTCTGCTTGTTGATATTGACCGCATGGAAGACGTTATTGGCATCGCCCAAAAAGTTCTCAATCTCTTTCTTTCTCCCATTCAATTGAAAGGACACGAGCTTTATATCACCTCCAGTATCGGAATTAGTGTTGCCCCGGGAGACGGAAACAGCTCCGAGGGGTTGCTCCGAAATGCAGATACGGCAATGTATCGCGCCAAGGAACAGGGGAGAAACCTCTATCAGTTTTTTGTGCCCGAAATGAATCTGAAGGTGCAGGAGAGACTCTCTCTTGAAACGGCCATGCGGCAGATGCTTCACGATAACCAACTGATACTTTACTATCAACCGCTTGTAGACCTGCAAAGCGGCCTAGTCATTGGGATGGAGGCTTTAATGCGATGGAGACATCCGACATGGGGATTGGTATCCCCTGCCCAATTTATTCCTCTTGCAGAAGATACAGGGCTGATTATTCCCATGGGAGAATACATTCTGAAAATGGCCTGTACCCAGGTCAAACGCTGGCATGATGATGGATTCCCGAACCTGCACTGTGCGGTGAATGTCTCTGCCCGCCAATTTCAGCGGAACGATCTCCTTCAAACGGTAGAGAACGCCCTGAAAGAAAGCCGTCTTACGCCTTCGTGCCTCGACATTGAACTCACAGAAAGCATTTTTCAAAGTTCGGAATCCACAGTAGCATCTATTCGAAATCTGCGTACAAAAGGGGTAGAAATATCTATAGATGATTTTGGAACTGGGTACTCGTCTTTGAGCTATCTAAAACGTTTTTCGGTCAATAAGTTGAAAATAGACCGCTCGTTTGTGCAAGATATTGCGACCGATCCAGATGACAGGATTATCGTCAAAACAATTATTAACCTCGCCCATAATTTAAGGCTGAAGGTCATCGCCGAAGGGGTAGAGACTCGTGAGCAACTTGCTTTCCTTCACGAACAAGGATGTGATGAAATTCAGGGCTACTTATTTTCTCCGCCCCTGCCCGTGGAACAAGCCACGGAATTACTGCATCAGTCGAAATGCCTTGCCTGATTATTCAGGCTTCTTAAAATGATCGTACCCCAAAGGTTTTAGTTTGTAAGTGGTGCCGTCAATCCCTTTTACTAACAGGCCGTTTCTCTTGGGAATAATCTTGCCAATGCACCGCGCCTCAATCGCCTCATTCAGAATCAGTCTCTCTAGCTTTTCTCTATTTTCTTCCGGCACGCAAAAGAGTAACTCATATTCTTCCCCCCCATGCAGGGCATAATCATAAGGATTCGACCCAACGGATTTGGCATATCGTTTCAACGTCACAGAGAGAGGAATATCCTTACACACCAAGTGCGCGCCAACACCAGACTGATTCGCAATATGCGCTAAATCGGAAGAAAGTCCATCAGACAAATCAATCATCGCGGAAGGAATTTGATGCTTTGCCAATAACCGCCCTTCTCGCCAACGCGCTTTGGGCATGAGATGTTTAGAAGGAAGCGCTCGAAAAGAGCCTTTTCGCATTCTTTTTTTGAGCGTTTCTAGGCCAGCCGCTGAATCACCCAGGGTGCCTGTGACATAAATGGAATCCCCCACACGGGCACCGCTCCGCGTCACCATCTCTCCGCAGGGGTCGTGCCCCTTTTTCGGCACCTCGCCTAAAAGGGTAATCGAGATCAACAGTCCTGCTTGCGAATGGGCCGTGTTTCCACCAATAAGACGAATCCCTGTCTCGTCACCAGAGGCCTTCATCCCGCAATAAATCCAATCAATATCGCGAACGGATTCTTTTCCGGTTAGTCCAAGCGAGACGAGATAAAAGCGCGGCGTCCCGCCCATTGCCGCAATATCGCTTAGATTCACCGAAAGGGCTTTGTAGCCAATGTTAAAGAAAGATGCGTAAGCAAGGTCAAAATGCGTCTTTTCCAAAAGGATGTCGGTGGTGACGAGAAGCACGTTTCCCGGCGATGGAAGAATGGCGGCGGCATCGTCCCCTATCCCCAATAAAACAGAAGGATCAGTTAGACAAGCGCTTTCTGCGTTTTTTTTAATTCTGCGAATAAGATCAAACTCGCCTATTTCTGTAACGTATCGCTTTCTCATTTCCCACAGCCCCAACGAGGGCGGTACGCCGCCCGCGGGGCGCGCCGCCTGCGGGGCGTCATAACCGTCGGGGGCCGGTGCCCCTTACGCGGATGCGGTGATTTCTTTTCCAATCTTGATCCTGCTGGCGCGGGCTTGTTTCTTTGGGTCTTCTCGCAGGGCACCCTGCCCTCTTCCCAAAGCGGCCAAAAGAACCTGATCCATCTGCTCGACAAAGATAAACTGCAATCCGCTTCTTAAATGGGGAGGCACCTCGGAGAGATCTTTCTCGTTTTGTTTCGGAAGAATCACCACTTGCATTCCAGCCCGTTTCGCCGCGACCACCTTCTCTTTTAGCCCGCCAATAGGAAGCACATGGCCGCGCAGGGTGATCTCTCCGGTCATGGCCACGCGATGCCGAATGGGGATTTTAGAAAGAACAGAAGCCAGCGCCGAGGCAATGGTAATCCCCGCAGAAGGGCCGTCCTTTGGAATTGCGCCGGAAGGAACATGCACATGAATATCGCTTTTTGTGAAAATATCAGGATCAATATGAAACTCCTTTTCGCGGGATCGTATATAAGAAAGTGCCGCCTGCGCCGACTCTTTCATCACCTCTCCTAATGATCCTGTGAGAATCAGCACCCCTTTTCCGGGGACCAATATCGCTTCTACGCGAAGCACATCACCGCCAACCGATGTCCATGCAAGCCCTGTCGCAACGCCAATCTCGTCTTTTGAGATTTCCGCTTCTGGCAGATATTTCGGAATGCCCAAATACGTCTGAAGCGTTTCGGGTGTAATCTGAAACAATTCCTGACTGCCCTCCGCAACTTGGCGTGCCACCTTTCTCATGACATGCGCGATCTCACGTTCTAAGTTTCTCACGCCAGCCTCTTTTGTATATTGGACAATAATCTGTTCTAATGCCGCAGACTCAAAATGAATATGGGCCGTTGTAATGCCATGTTCTGCGAGCTGTTTTTTCACCAGAAATTTTTGCGCAATCCCCAATTTTTCTTCGGTCGTGTAGCTAAAAATTGAAATCATCTCCATGCGATCCCGCAAGGGAATCGGAATGGGGTCTACAAGATTGGCCGTCGTAATAAACAGGATATTAGAAAGATCAAACGGAACCCCCAAGTAATGATCTGTAAAGGAATTATTTTGTTCTGGATCTAATACTTCAAGCAGTGCAGATGCAGGATCGCCCCGAAAATCAAGCCCGATTTTATCCGCTTCGTCTAACATAAAGACCGGGTTTTTGACCCCGGCTGTTTTAAGCCCTTGAATAATTCTCCCCGGAAACGCTCCGACATACGTTCGGCGGTGTCCGCGAATTTCGGCTTCGTCCCTGATGCCGCCTAAAGAAATGCGAACAAATTCCCGGCCTAGCGCACGCGCAATGGATTTTCCCAAAGAAGTCTTTCCGACGCCCGGCGGCCCGACAAAACAAAGAATCGGCCCCTTCATGTTTTCTTTCAGCTTGCAAACGGCCAGATATTCAATAATCCGCTCCTTGACCTTATCTAAATCATAATGGTCTTCATCCAACACGCGCCGCGCCGCAACAAGGTCTAAATGATCGGGAGTGGTTTTATTCCAAGGGAGTTCCGCAAGACATTCCAAATAATTTCGCACGGTGCCAGACTCCGCAGAATCGGGGTGCATCTTGGCAAGCCGCTTTAATTGCTTCTCGGCCTCCACCGCAACCTTGTCTGGCAGTTTGGCCGTTTCTATTTTCGCGCGAAGGTCGTCCACTTCTTCCGAGCGTTCATCCGATGTGCCCAGTTCTTTTTGAATGGCCTTTAACTGCTCTCTTAAAAAATAGTCCCGTTGTGTCTTATCAATTCCATCGCGGGCCTCTGCGGCAATCTTTTGTTGCAATGTTAAAAGTTCTATCTCTTTGGCCAAAATCTCATTGATCTTTTGCAACCGTAAAAGCGGGTCTTCTGTCTCTAAAATCCCTTGCGCTTGGTCTACTTTGAGTGAAAGGTTGGATGTGATAAGGTCGGCAAGCCGCCCCGGATCGTCTAGGTTTTCAATCAGGGACATAATATCAGGCACAAGCGATTTCCCCAACGAGACAATTTTCTCCATCTGCGTTTTGGACGTCCGAATCGCCGCTTCGGCCAACAGCGAAAGGGTTGTAAAAGGAGGCTCAACAATCGTCTGCAACGCAACCAGATAATACGGTTCGGTTTGGACAAAGGCCGTTATTTTTGCCTTGCTAACCCCTTGCACTAAAATTTTAACCCTGCCATCGGGGACACGAAGCATGCGCAGGATTGTCCCCACGGTGCCATGCAAATAGATGTCCGAAGGCATTGGACTTTCCATTTCAAGATTCCTCTGCGAGGCCAGCATAACCATTTTGTGTGAAGAGAACGATGCCTCAATCGCCCGAACGGAAATGGCGCGTCCGACAAAAAGAGGAATCACCATATTGGGAAAGACCACCAGATCGCGCACAGGAATAAGAGGCAGTCTCAATGGAATGACATTTGTTTTATCCGATTCTTTATCTTTAAGACGACGCGGCATTATTTTTTATCCTTTTTATAGATGCAATCCTTTTAAATATTTTCTGAAATCTTCTCCAAACTCTTTGTTTTGCAAACTCATGGTTACCGTTGCTTTTAAGAAACCCAATTTGTCTCCGGCGTCAAATCGGGCACCTGAAATCATCGTACCGTACATGGGGGTAAGATGCGCAAGCTGATTTAAGGCGTCGGTCAGTTGAATCTCGTTATTTTTGCCCGGCGGTGTTTTTTCCAAAATATCAAAAATAGCGGGGGAAAGGATATATCTCCCAATAATCGCAAGATCGGAAGGGGCATCCACAGCAAGCGGTTTTTCAACCAAACTTTTGATTTTATAAAGACCCGCATGATCCGTAGAGGTCGCGTCAATGACACCATATTGATGAATCTCGCTCTTCTGCACTTTCTGAACGCCAATAAAAAGCGCGGGAGATTCCTGATAAATGTCCATCATCTGTTTTAATGCCGGTGTCGGCGTGTTAAAAATTTCGTCCCCTAAAAGAACGGCAAAAGGATCGTCTCCTATAAAAGGTCTCGCAGATAAAATAGCGTCTCCTAGACCGCGCGGCTCGCCTTGACGAACATAACAGAAGCTGGCCAGTTCCGATATTTTTCTAATATCGGCTAAAAGGTCATATTTTTTCTGTTGCTTGAGCGTTTCTTCTAATTCAAACGAGACATCGAAATGGTCTTCAATCGCCCTTTTCCCTCGGCCCGTGACAATGATAATTTGCTCTATACCAGAAGCGACCGCCTCTTCAACCACATATTGGATAAGGGGTTTATCCACAAGGGGCAACATTTCCTTTGGAGAGGATTTGGTTGCGGGGAGAAATCGCGTTCCTAATCCTGCCGCTGGAATAATTGCTTTTCGAATCGGTTTTGGCGATACTGCTTTTGTTGTCATCCGTTTCATACTAGAAAAAGGTGCGAGTGAAGTCAAGGGAGGCACCGGCCTCATCCGGGAAGACAGCCCTCGTTGGGGCTGTGAAAGAAATAAGAAACATTATGGCTAGACGATATTGGTTGATGAAATCGGAACCTTCGGCGTATTCCATCACCGATCTTGCGCGGGAGAAAATCACCTGTTGGGACGGGGTACGCAATTATCAGGCAAGAAATTTTATGCGTGACGATATGCAAGAGGGAGACGGTGTTCTTTTTTATCACAGCAATATCATCCCCCCCGGTATCGCAGGAGAAGCTGTTATCACCCGAACAAGTTACCCAGATTACACGGCTTGGGACCCCGAAGACCCGCATTACGACCCCAAGAGTGATTCTTCTCGTCCCAGATGGTTTATGGTGGATATTCAATTTGTAAGAAAGTGCCACGAGGCCATCACCCTGCTTCAGCTAAAAGAGACTTCAGGATTAGAGAAGATGGAAGTGGTCAAACGCGGCAGTCGTCTTTCTGTTTCGCCCGTGTC
>CAYJXH010000083.1:0-6929 GCA_964373975.1 uncultured Nitrospirota bacterium
AAAGCGGACAATTCATTTGTTACAGAACCGGACAGTTCTATTTGTTGCTAACATCTTCCAGCTCCAAACGCCCAGTTGACCTGAAGCGGGAATTGGGCATAGTCTTAACGATGTCTATGTTGCCTATCTTTATGGATAATCATTCTACAACGCCAGTGGATCCGAGGGTGTTGCAGGAAATGCTCCCTTACTTTACAGAACGGTTTGGCAATGCGGCCAGTAAAAATCACTCCTTTGGGCAACAGGCTTCAAAGGCTGTGGATTGCGCCAGAAATCAGGTCGCCCATCTTATAAATTGCGATCCGAGCGAGATTATCTTTACCAGCGGGGCAACGGAATCAAACAATCTCGCCCTAAAAGGAATCGCAGCTTTCCGCTCCCATATTATTACTGCCGTGACGGAACACAAGGCCATTTTAGACACGGCCAAGTCCCTTGCGAAAACCGGTGTAACGGTCACCTATCTGCCCGTTGATTCCGATGGGTTGGTCAATCCCGCCGACGTGTTGGCCGCTATCACGCCCAGCACCATTTTAATTTCGATTATGATGGCCAATAATGAGATCGGCACGCTTCAGCCGATTGCTGAAATTGGAAAGATCGCTAAAGATGCGGGAATTTTTTTTCATACGGATGCCACGCAAGCGGTGGGGAAGATGCAGGTTGATGTGAATGCGATGGGCATTGACCTGCTCTCATTGTCGGCCCATAAGATGTATGGCCCAAAAGGGATTGGCGCGCTTTATGTGAGGAAGAAAAACCCGAAGGTGCGCCTTACCCCTTTGTTTGACGGTGGCGGCCATGAACGCGGATTTAGGTCGGGCACCCTGAATGTTCCGGGCATTGTTGGATTGGGAAAAGCGTGTGAAATTTGCGAGCAGGAGATGCCAAAAGAATCGGCCCGATTGGCGACCCTGCGGAACGCTTTAAAAGAGACACTCTTTCGGGAGATCCCTGATATAACCCTCAATGGACATCCGACAAAACGGCTTCCCAATAATTTGAACATTAGTTTGGCTTATATTGAGGGGGAGTCTCTTATGATGGATATGCCAGAGATTGCGCTTTCGTCCGGCTCGGCCTGCACCACTGGGAACCTTGAACCCTCGTATGTATTAAAGGCATTGGGGATTTCCAATGAGATAGCCTACGGCGCGATCCGAATTGGCTTGGGTCGCTTTAACACGGAAGAAGAGGTAGAATATACAGGAGAGCGGATCATCGCGGCTGTAAAAAAACTTCGCGCAATGTCGCCTTTAACTTAGTAGGGGCAATCCCTTGTGGTTGCCTTAATGATAGAATGGTTGCCCTGATTATGGAATGGAGGAAACAATGGAAAAGACAGCAAATCTTATGACGCTAACAGACGGTGCGGTTGCCGAAGTGAAGGCGATTATGCAAAACAAGCAATTAGACAATGCCTTCCTGCGCGTGGGGGTGCAGTCTGGCGGATGCACAGGCATGACCTATCAACTTAAATTCGAGACAGAGACAAATCCAAATGACCTCTCTTTTGAGGTGCAAGGGGTGAGCGTGGCAGTAGATGAAAAAAGTGCGCCGTATCTTGCCGGAATGACACTGGATTTTAGCCGCGATTTGGTGGGAGGCGGATTTAAGTTCAGCAATCCAAACGCAAAACAAAGCTGTGGTTGCGGCGAATCGTTTTCGGCTTGATTCCCCTCACAAGACATGATAGGATTCGCCTTGGAAACAGGCTCTCTTTTTTGGAGGGGCTGGACCCTGTGCGGTAGAAACTTATTAACCCCGCCAGGTCCGGAAGGAAGCAACGGTCCGTAAGCCCTTCTAGGTGCCGCAGGATCATCTGGCCTCTCCACAAAAGAGAGCTGTTTGTTATTATGCCAAGAGAACATCACTAACGTGAATTTTCAAGTTTCAGCCCGCAAATGGCGACCCAAAACCTTTGACGAGGTTGTCGGACAAAAACATCTCATTCGTGTTTTATCTAATTCCATCTCACAAGGGGAAATCGCACACGCTTATCTTTTCTCTGGAACGCGGGGCGTTGGCAAGACGACCGTCGCCCGCATTTTAGCCAAGGCAATCAATTGCACCAACACAAAAGAACGCTCGCAGGGCACGGTGCCCCCCTGCGGTCAGTGCGTTTCCTGCAAAGAGATTTCCTCAAACACTTCGGTAGACGTGATGGAGATTGACGGCGCTTCCAACACCTCCGTAGACGATGTTCGCGATCTTCGTGAAAAGGTAAGATATCTCCCGCTATCAGGCAAGTACAAGGTTTATATCATTGACGAAGTTCACATGCTTTCCAATGCGGCGTTTAACGCACTATTAAAAACGCTGGAAGAGCCTCCGGCACATCTGGTTTTCATTCTTGCCACAACCGAGGCCCATAAAATTCCGGCAACCATTCTCTCTCGCTGTCAGCATTTAATCTTTCGCCGCGTCTCACGAATTGAAATCGAAGCACAACTTAGAAAAATTATATTGGAAAAAGACGTTCAAATGTCCGATCGCGTTTTAACCTTTATTGCAAAGGCCGCAGAAGGAAGTCTGCGCGATGCCTTATCCCTTTGTGATCAGGCTATTTCGTATAGCGGTAAGAACGTGACGGAACAAGACCTGTCCACCCTTTTTGGACGCGCGGCAGGAACAACCTTTCATGCGCTGGTTTTGGGGATCGCCGAGAAAAATGCCGACGCATTGCTTTCGATCGCACGCGAGATCGAAAACGGCGGATACGATCTGCGCCAATTCATTTCCGATTGGATCGAACACTTGCGGCATCTTATCGTCATCAAAAATGTCAAAGACGTCAGCGCGCTCATTGATCTTCCTGACGAAGAGAAAAAAGAGATTGAAAACGAGGCGGCACTCTTTTCAAAAGAGGCGCTGTTGTCGCTGTTTTCTATTTCCGTAAAACTGCAAGACGAAATCCGAAACGCACCCCGCCCCCACCTGTTACTGGAAGTCGCCCTCATGAAGGCCGTTCTCATCGCAGACCTAACCCCTATTGAGAAAATAATAGCGGGTCTGGGGGGGCTAGCAGCCCCGGGCATAATAGTCGCCCCGTTGGGGCACCTAAAACCGAAGACATCGGGCGTAACAGTGTCTGCGGAGGCAATGCCTTTGCAGGAAGCGCCCTCGCCACAAGAGCCTGTTCCCATCCCCTTCAAGGGGAGATCAGATGGGGAGGGGGTTTCACAGAACACGGTGCCCGCGCAGGATTCCCTGTCCTCATGGAAAAATCTCTTACTGGAGGTCAAGAAGACGCGCCCCAATCTTGCTTCTTATTTGGATCAAGGGGTTTTTCTTGCTGTTTTAGAACGAACGATTCAACTACGGTTTTCGGAAGAGAGTTTCTTTTTAATCTCCTTAATTGAGAAAGAAGAAAATAAAAAATTGCTACAGCCCCTACTAAAGCGTTATTTTGGCAGGGATCTGACATTGGCCTTTGAGGCTGTGAATGAAGGGGCCGCGCCTATTTTAGAAAAGAGGAACGCCGTCGTCGAAGAGGCATTGCGGATATTTGGCGGAGAGATTGTACAAAAACACTAATAATAGGCAAAATAATAACAAGGAGAATAATGTCGGATAAAAAAATGTTGGGGAATCTTTTAAAACAAGCGCAAGCCTTTCAGGAAAAAATGGCAAAGTCGCAGGAAGAAGCATCGCAAAAAATTGTGGAGGCATCGGCTGGGGGTAACATGGTGACCGTTCGAATGAACGGAAAACAGGCCCTGCTCTCGGTGACGATTGATCCTGAAGTTGTAAAATCGGGCGATGTGGAGATGTTGCAAGACCTCATTATCGCGGCAGTCAACGAAGGGGTGAGGAAGGGTCAGGAATTGATGGCCGATGAAATGAAGGGACTCACAGGCGGCATGAATATCCCCGGACTATTCTAATGGAAAAAACAGGGGTCTTTAATACACTTATTGAACAATTGACGGCTCTGCCCGGCGTCGGCAAGAAAACGGCGGAGCGGTACGCATTTTTTATTTTAAAAATGCCAGCAGACGCGGCACGAAAAATTGCCACGGCCATTCTGGATGCCAAAGATAAACTCCAATATTGCAAAATTTGCACGGACATGACTGAAGATGAAGTCTGCAAAATCTGCGCGAACGGGGCGCGCGATCCGCAAAAGATTTTAGTGGTGGAAGAGTCAAATACGTTGTACGCAATTGAAAAATCCGGTGAGTACAAAGGACTTTATCATGTCTTGCATGGCACCTACTCGCCGCTATCTGATAGTGGCAAAACGGGGGCAAGCGCATCAATAAACGGTCTGATGGAACGAGTCAAACAGGGGATGAATTTTGGCATTTCCGAGATCATTCTTGCCACCAGTCCCAATATCGAAGGGGAGGCAACAGCACTTTATCTGACCCGCATGATTAAGCCCTTTGGCATAAAAGTAACCCGCATCGCCTGTGGAATTCCCGCCGGAAGCGATATAGAGTATGCCGATGAGGTAACGCTGATTAAGTCGTTGGAAGGGCGGAGAGAGGTATGATGACAGCGTTGATGAAGTTCTTCCTCATGCTCTGCGCCATTTTGCCTTTGATGATGGCCAATGCGGCTTTCTTCCCGTTCATCACTGGCAAGGTTGTCTTGTTACGTTTTTCAATCACGGCAGTCGCCATTTTATTTCTTCTTGCTTTCATTCGAGACCCATCGTTTAAAAAACAGATTCACGCGAAAATGAAGGCTTTACGAAGGGATCCCGTTTTCATCAGCGTAGCGGCTTACTTCGTTATTTTCACCATGAGCGCTTTTTTTGCCGTCAATAAATACTGGGCTTTCTATGGTTCTATTGAAAGGGGAGAGGGCGTTATCGGGATGCTGTTCTTCTTTGGTTTCTTTCTTTTTTCGAGGCTTCTATTTACAATGCGCGAATGGACTTTGTTTTTCAAAATAGGTTTGTTTGTTGCCGTTATTTTATTCATTGATGCAGCCATCGCCGCCTCAAAGGGGGTTGTTCGTCCCTCTTCTTTTACCGGCCACCCCATCTATCTTGGCATTTATTTTTTGTATGTCATTTTTTCATCATGGATTATTTATTTCAGCAAAGAGGCCAGTCTTTTTGGCAGTCTTTTCTGGAAGATTTTTGCAGTCGCGATTGTCCCCTTTTGCCTCGCGGGAATTGCCATTGCCGAGGCCAGAGGCGCGATGGTTGGACTTGCGGCTTCACTGGTTGTTACCTTAATCTATCTTGCCCTTCGCGGTCGGAAAATAAAATGGGGTGCGACCTCTGCAAAGAAGGGCTATCGTTTAAGTACGATTGCTTCCTGTCTCCTTTGCTTTCTCTTTCTTTCGGGCGTCATTTTCTTTATGACGCGACAAAATAATATCTGGCAGAAGATTCCCGGCGTGGGAAGGCTTGCATTGATATCGTCAAAAGACAAAACAACGATCTCCAGAATTTTAACCGCAAGAATCGCAATAAGGTCGGTTGATCCCCGCGAGAAAAACGTGGATAAACTTTTATTAGGCTGGGGGCCGGAGAATTTTTTAATCGCATGGAATAAATATTACGATCCGGACATTTATCAATATGATCCCGCTTCGCTAGATCGCGCGCACAATAAACTTCTGGATGTTCTCGTTATGAACGGCATCTTTGGCTTGATTGCGTATTTAGCCGTCTGGTTTTTTGCCTTTAAACGGATATTGGCAAAAGAGGGTTCTATTGAATATCAATCGGCATTGCTCTTTTTTGGTGTTGCCTATTTCGTTCAGAATTTATTCGTTTTTGACAGCGTTGTTACCTATACGCCATTTTTCGCTTTCCTGTCCTTTTTGATTTTCCAGCAGGCAAAGGCCTATACTACAAAACAAACCACCCCTACCCCCGCAGTCGGGGCAACGCGCTCTGCTAGCGTTCCGACCTCCGAAACCAAGGCAGGGGAGGGATAGGAAATAATCTTATGCAAAAACGTAAAGCGGTTTCATTAATGTCGGGGGGATTAGACAGCACTTTGGCAACTCGGATCATTATGGATCAGGGGATTGATGTCCTGGGACTTTATTTAAGCAGTCCGTTTGGATGTCATGAAGATATTGTTAAAGTGGCGGATTCCTTGGGGGTTCCCCTTAAAATCGTTGAAAAGGGAAGCGATTATCTTGACTTGATCCGCAATCCAAAGTATGGATACGGGAAGAATATGAACCCCTGCATTGATTGCCGAATCTATATGTTTCAAATGGCCCATGTCGTGATGGACGAAGTCGGCGCCGATTTCATTGTTACTGGAGAAGTGGTTGGGCAAAGGCCGATGTCGCAACGTAAAAACGCCTTTCAAATTATTGATCGCGACAGTGAGATGGAAGACCTTATCTTGCGTCCCCTCTCGGCCAAAAATCTCCCCGAAACAAAACCAGAACGTGAGGGATGGGTGGATCGCGAAAAACTACTGGCAATTGGGGGACGCGGCAGAACAGAGCAATTATCCCTGGCCGACGCCTTACAATTAAAAGGCTATTCTGCGCCAGCAGGCGGATGCCTTCTCACCGACGTCAATTTTTCAGAACGGCTTTCTTCCTTTTTCAAAACGCGGCCAAAGGGGAGTATGGCCGAGGCGCGGCTTTTACGATACGGCCGCTATTTTGATCTTGATGCAGAAACTTTTGTCTTAATCGGCAGAAACAAAGAAGAAAACGACAAGCTAGAGGAACTCTCGCAAGACGAGGTCAAAGCTTCTCGCATGGCCTTTTTCAAGCCGGACTATTCAGCCCCCGCGGCGATTTTATCAGGAAATCTTTCTGCAACCCTATTTGATGAAGTCAATAAACTTATTGTTCGTTTCTCAAAAAAAATTCCAGAAGGCGGAAAAATTGCTATTTATATGGGAGAACAGATCATTCAACGAACTTCCAAGAATGTTTTATCGCTCCCAACAAGCGCAAACCCATCCCCACCTAGCCTCCCCTTGAAGGGGAGGGAT
>CAYJXH010000084.1:0-6868 GCA_964373975.1 uncultured Nitrospirota bacterium
TCTTTCATTCAATGGATATTTCCTCTGACGATTCTGAATAAGAATATCCATTTAGCGGGAGGCTTTCTTTTCGGCGCGTCCATAAGCCTTTATAATTTCCTGAACCAGACCGTGCCGCATGACATCTTTTTCCGAAAAATAGGTGAATTTAATCCCGGGAATCTTTTTGAGAATTCCCTGAATTTCGATCAATCCAGATCGGCATCCTACCGGAAGATCAATCTGCGTAATATCCCCGGTAATGACCGCTTTGGAATTAAAACCAAGTCGCGTGAGAAACATTTTCATCTGCTCGGAGGTCGTGTTCTGCGCCTCATCCAGAATAATAAACGAGTCGTTTAATGTCCGCCCCCGCATAAACGCCAAAGGCGCAATCTCTATAGAGCCCCGTTCCAAAAGCCTACGCGCCTTCTCATCATCCATCATATCGTAGAGGGCATCATAAAGCGGTCTTAAATAGGGATTCACCTTCTCAATCATATCCCCTGGAAGAAACCCCAGTTTTTCGCCCGCTTCCACTGCGGGCCGCGCCAGAATAATGCGCTCTACCTCTCTATTGACCAACGCCGAAACCGCCATGGCCATAGCGAGATAGGTTTTTCCCGTTCCAGCAGGCCCGATTGCAAACACCAAATCATGGTGCCTGATCGTCTCGATATAGGCCTGTTGCGCAGGCGATTTCGGAATAATAGACCTCTTCTTTCCATAGATCGGAATCGCGTCTTTTTGATAGTGCTGTTCGAGAGGAGAAAAGGTCTCGTGTTTTGCGGCGGAAATGGCATAAGCCACATCTTCGGAAGTTAAACGAAAACCCTCTTTTGATAAAGCGGCAATATCCATGATTGCTTTTTCAGCGCGTTGCGCAGAATCGGCTTCTCCCTCAATAATAAGGTTTTCCCCTCGGCCGCCAATCGTAACCCCAAAGGCTTTCTCAAGCATATGAAGATGGCGATCATGACTTCCATACAAGGAAGCGGAATCCACGCCCTCCTTGAGGGTCACTTTAACAAGCATTGGTTTCTTCAAGCGGAAAGCCCTCCTAATACTAACCCTACCAAAACAACAGAAAATAAGCTACAACGAACCACGTCAATTTCCACTGAAAAGCAAGGTTGTGGGAGGGCAGAAAATTTCCTGCTAGAATCGGAGCAACGCTTTAAAAACCACCCATATTCGTTGTAGCAACGAAAGACGGATCGAACGATTCAAGACATCATAAGGCCGCTTTTCAATTTGATCAATCAACTCCATATACACCGCTCGCATTAAAGAAAGCGCTAGACGCGCGTCTTGATCTACCAGCGGAATCAGGAAGGCGGATTGATGAAAAAGATCCCGAATGCGGGCGATTTGAAACTTCATCAATTTCAAAAACGCCTCATTTTTAACACGCGAGAGCAGGGCCAATTCAGAATAGCCGCATGCTGTCATTTCATCTTGAGGGAGATAGATGCGCCCTCGGTCTAAATCCTCCCCGATGTCGCGAACGATATTGGTCAACTGTAATGCGGTCGAAAGGGCATTGCCATACTGCCACGCCATGGGATCAGAGAACCCAAAAACGGGCAAAGAAAGATCACGAATCGTGGTTGCGACCTTATCGCAATAAACCATCAACGCCGAATAACTAGGATACCGTTTCTGCGACAAATCCATTTTACAGCCTTCAATCAGGCCCAAAAAACCTTGTTTCGGGATTGGATACCGCAACACGGCATCGGACAATGCAATGCCAATCGGATGCCTTGCAACATGGCGATAGCAACGATGCAACTCTTCTTCCCACTCTTTTAGAAGAACATCAATGGGTGCGCTTTGGTGTTCGTCCACGATATCATCGGCGAATCTGCAGAAGGCATAGACCGCGTAGATCGCCTTTCGTTTAGGCGGCGGCAAGAATAAAAATCCGACCGAGAAATGAGGGCCGCCCTTTTCCGTAACCCTCTGGCAATAACGATAAGCATCGGAAAGTGACATCATATCGGCCCAAGCTTTTCTGTATTTGAAAGACGCTTTCCTTCCCGGCACCAGTGTGATGAAAAGGGATGTTTGCAGGGGGAACGCGTTTTTTCCCTCTGCCATGCCCATTTTACAATGGGAAGCAATCCGCGCTTCCATAAAGAAGGCGCATGCCACGAGGCAAGATATTCTTTGAAGTCTTTGTCTTTTGCCTGCCGAACAAACGCAGACAATCCTATATTGCCACCGAACTCATACAAGGCACGATTCACAAGGCTTATTTCTTGTGAATCACCCAGTCCTTCTCTCCAGAGACGATCATAGCTTTTATTCTCAATTAAACTGATTGCCGAGAAATGGCCTGTCATCATGGCATAACGCAATCCTAACCCAAACAAATAATCTTGAAATCCCCCTGCTTCTCCAACATAGCGTTTCTGTGAGTGCGAAGCGTGCGGATCATTTGTCGCAGACGCTTTTAGGCTAAAATCCATAAAGGAATATCCCGTTTTAACATCTGAAATGGGAAAGGACTCTATTTCCTGAAACCGTTTTAGTGCAAGGTCAAAATAGCGGTTGATTTGAGGCAGGTCGCGTGTGATCGCGCACCCAAACGTAGCCGCCCCATCCAACACAAAAAGATAGGCATAGCCACCGGGAGCATATTTCATATCAAACAAAACCCAAACCTTATCGGGCCCGTTGGTTAGAAAGGTCATCTCCTTGGCCAGTGCATCTGCGGAGGATGGCCCCGTCGCCACAATATCCACTTCGGCTAGGTTTGCGGGGGATTGATAATGAATCGTAACGCCAGCAGAAACTGCCTGATCTTTCAAGCCATGATCAAGACTTATCGTATCCAGCGGCCCAACGAGGCGGGACGCCGCCTGCGGGCCGCTAATACCGCCGGGGGCCGTGCCACCCCCCCGTTTAATAAAGTAGGCGAAGGGGTCACGGCTTTCGACTGTTTTGGCTTTCAGACGATAATCAAACAGGGTTGCCTGACGAACGGGCTGCGTAAAAAAGTTAATAGCAATGCCTATTTTTTGGAGCCATTCCAGAAAATCGGGGTGGCCGCTTGAATTTTCCAGAACTTGAAAATCGCCAATAAAACGCGCGCCAACAACTGCCCGCGCCTCATGGATTGTCACGTCATATCCTGCTTTAGCCAGTAAGATCGCGGCAATAAGTCCCGATGGCCCCGCCCCCGCAATCTTTACTTTTAATGGCATATTGAATACCATGTCCTCGTTATGTCTCGCATCACTCAAAAGTCTATAGCAGATAAAAACGCCTGTCAAACTTTTATAAACTGGGGGCATCGCGGCGCATCGGGTCATCAGCCTGAAAATACCCTTGTGTCCTTTCAAACCGCAATGGCAATGGGTGCAGACGGCATTGAATGCGATATTCGGGAAAGTCGTGACGGGAGAATAATGATTTTCCATGATCCGACACTCAAGCGAATCGCGGGACGGCCTGAACGTATTGATCGGCTCACTTTTTCCGAGCTTCGGAAAATAGATGCGGGAGACGGAGAACAAATTCCGGAACTCAAAGCGTTGTTTCAAAAAACACCACCTGATTTTCTTTTAAACCTTGAAATCAAACAAGTCCGTCCTGAAAAATTGTTGGATTTGATCTATCGCCACAATGCCCAATATCGCGTATTGATCTCTTCATTTTATTCAGAAATCCTGATTAAAATCAGATCGCTTGATTCGGCTATTCGATTAGGGTATCTTGTGGATCGAAACAGTAGCACCGTGCCCTGCGAGGGCAACGTGCCCTGCGAGGACGCAGACCTTTTTAAGAAAGCGAATACGATGAAGGCGCAGTCGTTGCATTTTTCAAAAAGATTGATTACGGAAGATAGAATTGCGCGTGTTCATCGTGAAGGTTTTCTCATTTATGCTTACACGATAGACGCACCCAATCAGATGTCTCGTTTTATGAAAATGGGGATGGATGGCCTTTTTACAAATTACCCAGACCGTTTATCCCGTGTACAAATAAATGATAGGAAAATAAAATGATAAGACTCATTCGGGAAAAGGCTATAGAAAATCCGTGGTTATTTCGCGGCATTATGGGAATCCTCGCGATCACATTTGCGATTTCGCTGGCTTGGGTGGGGAACAACGAGTCCTCCCATGGCGACAATGTTATCGCGGAAATTGATCAGGATACAATTTCTATTGAAGAATATCGGCGGGTTTACAAAAATATGGCCCGTTTTTATCGGGAGATATTAAAGGATCAGTTTGATGAAAAAAAGTTTCGCAAACAAGTGGTTGACCTTCTCGTAGAACAAAAACTATGGCTCCATGAGGCGGATCGCATGAAGTTACAAGTGACCGACGCAGAATTAAGGGACGAGCTTTTAAAGCTACCCGGCTTTCAAAAGGACGGCCAGTTTAATGCCGAAATTTATAAGCGTGTGCTGGCGTCAGAACATCTGACCCCAGAAAAATTCGAGGCGCAACAACGCGAGGAGCTTATTGTGAATAAGGCAAAAACCTTGATACGGCAATCCTCTGCGCTGACCCCCGCCGAAGTTGCGGAAATAGAACTGTCAAAGCCGCAAGATTTAAATCAAGAACGGGAAAGTCGGCTTGCTCAAAAAAAGGAGAAGGCCCTGCACGCCTATACCATGGCTTTAAAACAAAAGGCCGTTATTTTTATCAAGGAAGAACTGCTTTAAAACAACTTTTGGGGGGAATACGACCGTTGGTCTGGTTGATAAATGTCGCGTACTCTTCTGGAGCGTTTGTCAGTAAAATCCCCATCCCATTTTTTTGCACCACGCGTGCGAGTACTTGTGGCAAGCGTTTGGCCCACTGAACAATCCCTTCACACTGAATGGTCTTTCCTTGGGCGACTTCCATGCTGACAATAATTTTGGTCTGATGCGGATATATTCGGTTGGATTTCAGAAACATTCCATGATTCGAAACATCAAGCGTCATCCCAACGTGATCCGGAGACACCTCCCCAAATCGCACAGATATCTGTTTCCCATACCGTTTATCTACCCTTTTTTCACCCATGCCTAATTGTTGCATAAATAGAGTCCACGATTCAACAAGCCCTTTAATAATTGACAATTTACGAAAAGGAATGATACCGTCTGTTCACGATGAAACGAACCGATTATTGTGGCGCAATCAGAAAAAAAGATACGGGCAGGGTCGTTGTCTTAACAGGCTGGGTGCACCGCCGCCGCGATCATGGCGCGATTATCTTCATTGATTTAAGAGACCGCGAAGGCCTTGTTCAGGTTGTCTTCGATTGTTCCGACCCCATAAAAGAATCTTCCCTTTTTCAAACCCAGTCCCGTGCCCTTCGTTCCGAATACGTTATTGAGGTTCGCGGAGAAATTTCAGAAAGACCTGCTGGAACGGAAAATCCCGATATACTCACCGGAGAGATCGAACTGCACGCATCCGACATTACTATTTTAAACCGCTCCCTGACACCTCCATTTGCAATTGAAGATGACCCAGAAGCCGCAGAATCGTTGCGTCTTCAATATCGCTATCTCGATTTACGCCGCCCTTCCGTGCAACAGAAATTTATTCTGCGTCATAATCTTTCAAAGTCCGTTCGTCACTTTTTAGACCAAAATGGTTTTCTTGAAATCGAAACCCCGTTCTTAACCAAATCAACCCCCGAAGGGGCGCGGGATTTTCTAGTGCCAAGCCGTTTAAACCCGCAGACATTTTACGCGCTTCCCCAATCGCCACAACTTTTCAAACAAATTTTAATGATCGCAGGATTCGACCGCTATTATCAGGTGGTTCGCTGTTTTCGAGACGAAGATTTGAGGGCCGACCGTCAGCCCGAATTTACGCAATTGGATATCGAGTTTTCCTTCCTCGAAGCGAAAGACATTCTTACCCTGATGGAGACCCTGATTGCCAATCTCTTTAGAGAATTAAAAGGAATTGATCTGCCCACACCCTTTCCCCGCCTCACCTATAAAGAGGCGATGAGCCGCTTTGGTGTTGATAAACCAGATGTTCGGTTCGGATTAGAATTAAAAGATATTACCGATCTTGCTTTACAATCTCAATTTAAAGTGTTTCTTGATGTTATTGCTAAAAAGGGTTGTATTAAAGGGATTAACGCGACGCGTCTGGCCAAAAGCTCCCGCAGTGAAATAGACGCGCTCGTTTTAGAAGCAACCACGCGAGGCGCAAAGGGATTGGCTTGGCTCAAGGTAACGCCGGATGGCATTGAATCCCCTATCGCAAAATTTTTCAGTCCAGAGAGTCTTACTCAAATTCGAGAACGTTTTTCGGCTGTCCCCGGTGATCTTCTGCTTTTTGTTGCCGATTCCGAGAAAGTGGTTTATGCGGTCTTGGGCGCGTTACGTCTTTTACTGGCAGATAAACTTTCCCTGATAGACAAAAATGAATTTAAACCGCTGTGGGTGGTTGATTTTCCGTTATTAGAATATGATGAGACCGAGAAACGGTATTCTGCAATTCACCATCCGTTCACGGCACCTATGGACGAAGATATCCCGCTTTTGAGGACAGACCCATTGTCTGTCCGTTCCAAGGCTTATGATTTTGTCTTAAATGGCTGTGAGATCGGAGGGGGGTCCATTCGCATTCATCAATCTGATTTGCAATCTCAAATTTTTGAACTTTTTGGAATAAAAAAAGAAGAGGCCGATTCGAAATTTGGTTTCCTTCTTCAGGCATTGCAGTATGGCGCGCCGCCCCATGGCGGAATTGCATTTGGACTAGACCGGCTCGTCGCCCTCTTAACCGGAAGCGAATCTATTCGGGATGTCATTGCCTTTCCAAAAACACAAAAAGGAATATGCCTAATGACACAAGCCCCATCGGAAGTAGACCCCAAGCAGTTAAAAGAACTTCACATTAAGAATTCGTAGGGG
>CAYJXH010000085.1:0-6716 GCA_964373975.1 uncultured Nitrospirota bacterium
ATAATATGTCCCCGGTGCAACTTCCTGACGATAAGGACCCTTTTGTGCGATAACGACTTCAGATGATTCTTCCATTTTTATTCTCCTGATGATTACGGTTTATTATTAAGCCACTCCATTGGGGCGCCAGCCTTTCTCGCCTCTTCAGGAAGCCCTTCGGTGAGCATTCGAATGGCCACATTCTTTCTTAATTCAGCCCCCTGTACCAACCGGATCAGCCGGGACTTCTCTTTGTCTGATCCCACCATTCTCCTATCGGATTCCAACTGCCTTATCTCTAGCATTAGCTCGTCAATTCGGTTTTCCGCGTCCCTCTTTTTCTCTTCCCATTTCCTAACAAGACCTTGCCACCACTTCTTGTTTTTCCCATTGATATCCAATTTCTGCTCGAATAAAACAGTGGGTTTTCTTGCAGGCTCTCTGTCACTTTGCTTCTCCGAAGGAATCGCCTTCTCCATGCGGCCTCGATACGCTTCTGGAACATTTTTTAGATCGTCTGAAAAGTGGAGCAGACCATTTTCATCCGTCCATTTATAGACGGTACCCCAAGCCTTTGTCGTAACAAAGGCTAATAAAAAAATCAAGAAAATGGGCAGTCTGTAGCGCATGTTACAATCTCTCCATTGACAAGATAAAAACAGCAACAGCGATACGATACCATCCGAACGGCCTCAAAGTAACCTGTCCCAAAAGACGGATAAAATATCGAATGGCCAGCATCGCCGCAAGAAAAGCAACCATAAATCCTATGGCAAACACGGGCGCGTCCGAAGCCGAAAGCAACGGGCCACTGCTTGTGTCAGTGATACTTTTTATGAGATCGAATATAACGGCGGCGCACATAAGCGGTACCGCGGCCAAAAAAGAATATTCTGCGGCAGTCTTCCGATCTATTCCAAGGATTATGCCGCCTACAATGGTTGCCCCCGAACGAGAAACGCCCGGCCATAAGGCAAGCGACTGAAAAAAACCAATGGCCAACGCATCTTTAAAAGTTAAATGATCAATGCCTTCACGGCGGGTAGGTGTAGCACCCTGCCTTACATATTGCCTTTCTATCAAAAGCATAATCACGCCTCCGATGCCTAGCCCCAAAGCGACTGTTGTCATGTTGAAGAGATTCCGTTTAATATAAGAATGTGCCAACGCCCCAAAAACAAGTGCGGGCAGGGTGGTTAGCCCCAGAAGAAGCAGGCCGTTTATGCCCGAAAAATTGTCTGTTTTCTTTAGTGAAATAAGGCCCAAAAAACGATCTTTGTATAAAAAGACAACGGCAAGAATTGCTCCTAATTGAATAAAAACTTCAAACGTGGCGGCTTTCTCTCCCACAAGCCCAAGAAAATGCCCCGCGATAATAAGATGGCCTGTAGATGAGACCGGAATAAATTCGGTGAGTCCCTCAACAACACCTAAAATAATCGCCTGAAAAATATCCATCAGGAGCATTGTAATAAAATTCTTGATAAGAAGCGAGTCTTTTTTATATAGTAATCCAATGACCCCATTTCAGACCTTAAAAGGATTTAAAGACCTATTGCCCGAAGAGGCCTCCCGATGGGAATATCTCTTCGCGCTTGCAAAGTCAACGTTCGATGTCTACGGATTCTCAATGATCTCAACGCCTATTATGGAACCCACCGAACTTTTCACACGATCCATTGGCGCGGGAACGGATATTGTTGAAAAAGAAATGTACACATTTGATGATTATGGAAAAAGGGTAAGCCTGCGCCCGGAAGGCACCGCTTGCGCTGTTCGCGCTTATTTGGAACACCCTTGTTTATCTCAATTAACGCCTGCAAAACTTTATTATATTGGCCCCATGTTTCGACGAGAACGCCCTCAAGCGGGCAGGTTAAGACAATTTCATCAAATCGGCGCGGAAATTATTGGCGAGGGATCGCCGTTGCAAGAGGCTGAACTGCTCTCACTCTTATTCGATTTTTTTGAACAACTCCATCTCGTAGGTCTTACCCTCGAGATCAACAGTATTGGCTGTCCGGTCTGTCGTCCTTTATATCGAGAAAAACTGCAAGGGTTTTTGGAGAATCAAATAGACCAATTGTGCGAAGATTGCGTAAGACGATTCTCCGCCAATCCCATGCGGATATTAGATTGTAAAAAAGAAGCCTGCAAAACGGCCACAAAAAATGCCCCTGCTCCGAAAGACTTGCTCTGTACAGAATGTGATGAACATTTTAAAGCGGTCAGAGAGGGATTAGACCTGTTGGGGATCGCCTATCAGATCAATCCGCGTCTGGTTCGTGGGTTAGACTATTACACCAAAACGGCCTTTGAAATAACCACCACCTCGCTTGGGGCGCAGAATACCGTTGCCGCAGGAGGAAGATACGATGGCCTTGTCCACGCGCAGGGAGGGGGTAAGACTTCTGCAATTGGATTTGCCATCGGGGTAGAACGACTTGCCGCGCTCATGAATCCTTTGGAGATTCATACCCGTCCCCTCACGCTTTTTATGGCCCCGTTGGGGGAAGCGGCCAGTAAAATGCTTTTGCCCATTTTATTCTCCCTTCGCAAGAAAAAAATAAAGACTGAAGCGGGAAATGCAAAGCATAGTTTAAAGACCCAGATGAAACACGCGGATAAAGTTGCGGCAGAATATGTTCTGATCGTAGGGGATACGGAATTGCAAACAGGATTTGGAATCTTACGGAACATGGCCACACACGAACAGGAAGAAATTGCACTCACCTGCTTTGTGGAGAATATGATAGCGCGTGTCAACCGGGCATAAAACCTATGGATCACTATGTTGATGCCTTTCTAAATTATCTATCCGTTGAAAAGGGTTTGTCTCAAAATACGCTGTCGGCCTATTCCCATGACTTGAAAAGGTTTTTCGCATTTTTAGAAAAAAGAAACATTGGTATCATTGACAGGGTTGATCGAAATGAAATCACTCTTTTTATGGAAGCGTTGCGGAATAACGCTCTTTCGTTCCGTTCAATCACTCGAACGCTTTCTACCATAAGAACATTTTTTAAATTCTTATCCATGGAAGGGGTTCTGCATCACGATCCGTTTGCGCATATTGTCTCTCCCAACAAGACATTTAAACTCCCCAAAGTGCTTTCCATTTTGGAAATAACATCCCTTTTAAATCTGCCCAAAAAAGAGACCCCTACGGGGATTCGAGATGACACGATGATTGAGCTTCTTTACGCCACGGGACTTAGGGTTTCAGAACTTATCGGGCTTTCAATGGCTTCCATTCAGTTTGAGGCAGGCTATTTAATCACCTGCGGAAAGGGCGACAAAGAACGGATTGTCCCGATGAGTGAACAGGCCATTGCAAAGGTCAAGCACTATCTTGATGTCTCCCGCCCGAAACTCCTCAAGAAGAACGCCTGTGATACGCTTTTTATCAGCCAACAGGGAAAAGGAATGAGCCGTCAGTTTTTTTGGAAACAGTTGCAAACTTATGGACAATTGGCAGGGATTGTAAAGAGCATCACCCCCCACATGCTTCGCCATTCTTTCGCAACACACCTACTCGCAGGCGGTGCCGATCTTCGATCCGTACAGATGATGCTGGGACATTCTGATATCTCTACAACGCAAATCTACACCCACTTGGAACGAGACCATCTAAAACAAACCCACAGAAAAGCCCATCCACGCGGATAGTGATTTCTATGGCGTCTTAATGCGCCATGGCCAAGACGACATCGGGACGGAAGGGACAACGGCGTTCTTCGATATGAGCCTCGTACTCTGATCGAAAATGTTTTAATGTGGATAGAATGGGCGCGACCTCCGCATCTCCAAAGGCGCAGACGGTCATTCCCTCTATCTTATGCGACAACGATTCTAATGACTTTAAATCGTCTAGGCGTCCTTCGCCTCGCTCAATCCGTGTTAATATCTGCAATAGCCACGCAGACCCTTCTCGGCACGGGGTGCACTTTCCACACGATTCGTGATGAAAAAATTCTAACAAATTCATTGCGGCCCAGACCATACAGGTGTCTTCGTTCATCACCGTGACCGCGCCCGATCCTAGCATTGAGCCTGCCGCCGCAACCGATTCAAAATCCATCCGCACATCCAGATGTTCCGGTGTGAAAAAGGAGGCCGAGGCGCCGCCGGGAATAATCGCCTTGAGTTTCTTATCGCCGCGCATTCCGCCTGCATGTTCAAAAATCATTTCTCTAAATGTAATCCCCAATGGCACTTCATAATTACCCGGCTGATTGACAGGCCCACTGACCGAAAAAATGCGTGTACCCGTACTCTTACCATTTCCAATGGCCGCAAACCATTCATGGCCGCGATTGATAATATGCGGAACATTGGAAAGCGTCTCCACATTATTCACTACGGTCGGTTTTTGATAAAGGCCATGTGTCGCTGGAAAGGGCGGTTTTGATCTTGGCTTGCCCCGTTTTCCCTCTATGGATTCAAGCAAGGCCGTCTCCTCGCCGCAAATATAGGCCCCCGCGCCGCGATGCACATAAATATCAAGATTAAACCCAGACCCCAGAATATTTTTTCCCAAAAATCCAGCGCGATAAGCATCTGCAATCGCTTGGTTTAAAACCTTGGCCCCCGCGAAAAACTCCCCTCTGATGTAGATATACGCCGTCTGCGCGCCAATCGCGAAGCAGGCAATTGCGATGCCTTCCAGAATCGGATGCGGGTCGTTCTCAATCAATTGCCGATCTTTAAATGTCCCCGGTTCAGATTCGTCCGCATTGCAACAAAGATATTTTGGCCCAGAATGATCTTTTGGAATAAAACCCCATTTTACCCCCGTGGGAAAACCAGCCCCTCCCCGCCCGCGAAGACCTGATTTTTTAATCGTCTCAATCACATCTTGCGGCGACATCCCCTTTAATACCTTTTCAAGCGCAGTGTATCCGCCGGTATTGGCGTAATCGGTCAGCGAGCCTGTGTATCCAGGCAATTCCATATTTTTCAATAATATCTTTTCGTATATTGGCATTTTTTTGTATTAACTTTCTTGTACCACCATTGGAAGTCTAAATCTTCCAGTGGCTAAATTCGACCTTCCCAATCTTTTTAAATCATCGAGGATTTGATCTACCTTTTGATTCGTGAGCTGCTCATAATAGTCTTCATTGATTTGCATCATCGGGCCGCTTCCGCACGCGGCCAGACATTCTACAAGTTTTAGCGAAAAAAGACCGTCTTGCGTTGTTTCCCCTGTGTGAATCTCCAGTCGTTTCTGAATATATTGAATGAGTGCGTTCGACCCCACAAGGGCGCAGGAAAGCGTTTTACAAACCTGAATATGGTACTTTCCAACAGGCTTCAAGTTGTACATATAATAAAACGTTGCCACGTCATACACCTGAACCGGTGTAAGGTCGAGCAATTCGGCGACATCCATCATGGCAGGCTCGGATAAGTAGCCCGCCGCTTCCTGCACGATCCAGAGCGCGGGCAGAAGCACAGATCGTTTGTCGGGATATTTTACAAATTCCGCTTCGATATTCTTTTTTGTTTCATCCGACAGCACACGCATTTTCATCGGTCACACTCCCCCATCACAATGTTGAGTTTTTCATCGTAATAAATATAGAGAAGTAAAGTCAACATTGTGTGGGTCATAATTAAACCTTTTTATAGAGGGCATTTTACAATGGCTGTAATGTCAAACCCAAACCAGACTGACCTGCCTCTGGAAAGAGTAACGCTGGTGGTGTGGGAGGGGCATTCGTCGCAGGTGGTGGCGGCGGAAATGGATTGTCTTGAAATCCCGTGTCATCGCTGTGAACAGTGTCAAACCACGTTCCTCATACCTCAAAAAAAGCAGTTGGGGTGATTACAGGGATGCCCTCTACTGATCCTAATTTTAGTAGTCCTTTATCCCCGGTCACAATGTAATCCGCCTTCCCATCAATAGCCACAGCCAAGACATGATGGTCGGTCTGATCGTCACATTGTGGAAAGGGTCGGGGCGTATAGGGTACTAGAAGTCCTGCGCGCGAGAGGAACCTTAAAATTGTTACGACTTCGGTGTTTTCTTTCTTAAACTTGTCGTGAAGGTTCCGCTTGACCTCTTCATGGATGGATGTGCTAATCAATAGATCGTGGCGGTCAACGCATATTCGAAGGACTTCACGGCAAAGCCCTTCTTTGGTAAAGGCCGATAACAGGACATTCGTGTCCAAAAGTATTCTCAAGAAACTGCCTTGAAAATATCTTCATCTGTATCAAACCCTGCCTCTCTGGCCCATGTAGATGTCTTTTTAAAGATGGCCTCCATTTCTTTACGAAGAAGATAGCGACTAATCGCCTCTCGGGCAATCACACTGGTTGGCATCTTTTCTGCTTTTGCGATCTTTCTTATTTGCTTCCCCATTTCAGGGGGAAGGCTGATTGTAAGCGCCTCTCTCATTTTTTCCTCCTGTGTGAAGTTCCATATACAGGTATTTTATCAAGGGGAAGCATCATTAGTCAAAGGTTGACAAGACATCAACAAGAGGGCATATTTATCCCAGATTACGTATTAGAAAAAACGGCTACATTCCCGCACCGGAAAGGGGCGAAGTCCTATCCTTGTTGGGAAGGCTAGGTGGGGATGGGTTTTCATGCTTCCCTATAATTCTAAACAATTCCCCATTGCGTAATTTGGGTTTAAGGGTCAAAGGAGGAGTTTACTATGATGGATGTCAATATTCTCAAGATTGTCGGCCAAGCGGGAATCGGCGGTATCGCACTTGGCGTTG
>CAYJXH010000086.1:0-6685 GCA_964373975.1 uncultured Nitrospirota bacterium
GCAAATTCAAAATCGCGTTGATCGTGTGCTGGCACGGCCATAATAATGCCAGTGCCGTATTCCATCAAGACAAAATTGCCGACGAAGATCGGTATCTTTTCATCGGTCAACGGATGCACCGCGTAGGCCCCAGTAAAGATGCCTTCTTTTTCTACGGTCAAAGCGGTTCGTACGGTCTTATCTTGACCCTGTACCTTTTTGACAAAGTCAGACACTGCGGCTTCTTCGGCCCTTCCCGCGATTAGTGAAGTGAGGAGCGGATGTTCCGGCGCGATGCACAGAAAGGTCACCCCAAAGAGGGTGTCGGGGCGCGTGGTAAAGATGGTGATTTTTTCAGAACGATCGGTCAAAGGGAAAACAATTTCAAGGCCACTGCTTTTGCCAATCCAGTTTTTTTGCATCAACCGGACCCGTTCGGGCCAGCCTGTGAGTTCCTCCAAACCAGATAAAAGTTCTTCCGCGTATGCCGTGATTTTCAGAAACCATTGCGTCAGTCTTTTTTGAATCACTAAACTTTCGCAACGCCAACAGGTACCGTCAACGACCTGCTCATTGGCTAAAACAGTTTCACAAGAAGGACACCAATTGACCGCGCCATCTTTTTGATAGGCAAGACCTCGTTCAAACATTTTAATAAATAGCCACTGATTCCAGCGATAGTAGTCGGGCAAACACGTTGTGACCTCCCGATCCCAGTCATACGAAAGGCCAAGCTGTTCAAGCTGGGTTCGCATGGCGGCGATATTTTGCAATGTCCACGCGCCGGGGGGAACATGATGGCTGATCGCGGCATTTTCAGCAGGCAGGCCGAACGCGTCCCATCCCATGGGATGAAGAATGTCAAAACCGCGCATGGTTTTAAAACGGGCAATGAGATCCCCAATGGCATAAACCCTAACATGCCCCATGTGAATTTTTCCGGATGGGTACGGAAACATCTCAAGACAGTAATACTTAGACCGAGACGAGTCGGCATTGACGCGAAAGGTTTGATGCTCCTTCCAGTAGCTCTGCCATCGCGCCTCGATTTCTTGCGGCTGGTATTCCGAATCAAACATTATAGAAAGATCCGAAATCTTTGGGGTGAAGGCGGGAGAGCCATTCTGAAAGGCCGTCGTCTATCTCTTTTTTATTGAGAATCTCTTCGGCAACATAAAGAGGCGCATCGTACCTAAGCGACAGAGCGATGGCATCGGAAGGACGCGCGTCAATTTGAAGCGACTTGAGGGGCGTCGGTGTGCGAGCGGCAGATTTATTGGGTAGGGTTTCTTCAAGATAAAGCGCGGCGTAATAGGTGTTATTATTGACATCGTTTATAATGACCTTGTCTAGGCGGAAATGCAGATATGTTAATATCTCTTTTAGCAAATCGTGTGTCAGCGGTCGAGATATCTCGACCTTTTCCATGGCCATCCGAATGACGATTGCTTCTGCGGAACCCATCCAGATCGGCAGTAAGACTTTGTTTTGTTCATCTTTTAAAATGACAATTTGGGCCTCTGTATTCGGATCGGCCAGTACGGCGTAAACCTTCATTGGGATATTCATTTTCGTCTCATGGGCAGTTTTCGTATGAGTCCGCGGCTGGCAACCTCCATTGCCTTTTCAAAAGAGGCTGGAGCCGTTGGAAAAAATATAAACAAGTGCCCTCGCGACTCCCCAACCCCTTCCCATAGAATATCCCCCTGTTCAATATCCCAAAGCCGCGCCTCAATGCGAACCTGTGTGGCCCCTTCGATCACTTCTACCTGTTGTAAATGCGTCTGAAGGAGAAATCGGAGGCCCGGCCTCTGCGAGAGCGCAGTCGTTTTCTTAAGCACTGCAAAATCGCTTTCCTCAAAAACCTTTTTGGTTTGGGGGAGGGAAAAGTTTGGATCGGCGTCAGTCAACAAGGACAGCGGTAAAACACTTGGCTGTGTCTCTTGCATTAAAATATCAAATATCTCTTGGGCTTTCGGGAGATACGCTTTCGTTGAATTTTCTGCCGTCATTTTTAAAACGGCCGTCTCTTCTTTTCCGAGCGGATCTATTTTCAGAAACCCTTTTTTATAGGTCTCATGGGATAGATCGCTGATGCTCGTACAGCCCGTTCCAGCAAGGGATACACCCCCTGCGAGAAGCAGAAGCAACAACCATGACCCGTTTTTTTTAAACTGTCTTGACATTTTCAATACTCCTATCGGAACATGATACAACATTTATTTTATAAAAGTCAGGGAATTTTTAAATTGAGTCTACGCGTTCTTATTGTTCGGTTATCTTCTATGGGGGATTTAGTCCATGCCTTGCCAGCACTGACTGATGCGGCAGAAGTAAATCCAACGGCGCGTTTTGATTGGGTGGTGGATCAAACCTTTTCCGATGTTCCCTCTTGGCATAAGGCGGTTGACAGGGTAATACAATGTCCTCCTAGGCGGGGGGGCATTTCGTTTTTGCAATCGCTTCTTTGCGGCAAGTTTGTTCAATTTGCGAAAGAAATTCGACAGACAAAATACGATCTGATTATTGATTTACAAGGGGATTTTAAAGGGGCGATCACTGCGTGTCTGGCCGATGGGGTTCGTTGCGGCTATGACGCGGAATCGGTGCGAGAGTGGGGGGCGCACTTTGCATATCAACAAAAATTCTTTGTCGCACGGGGACAGCATTCTATTGATCGAATGCGACAACTCATGGCGCAGGCACTTTCGTACCCCTGCCCAAAGGGCAGTCCAAATTATGGAATTGACCGGTCGCGATTGCCAGAGGTTAAGGTTCCCTTCCCGTTTTCCTTGGTCAGCAAAATACCAGAAGAGTGTCTGTGTCCTGCTCCAATTTCTCTTCCTGTCAATTCTCTGGTCTTTATCCATAGCACGAGTTGGGCATCGAAGAACTATCCTTTGGATTGTTGGCATAAATTGACCGGTTTAGCCCTTGCCGCAGGATATTTCGTGGCCTTGCCGTGGGGCAATCAAAAGGAACAAGAACGCGCAATACAAATAGCCGATGGACGCGCTGGTGTTTACGTTCTGCCAAATTTCTCTATTTCGCAAAAGGCGTCTGTCATTGCGAACGCTCGCGCTACGGTGGGATGCGATACCGGCTTAAGCCATATTGCGGCGGCGCTTTCTATCCCTTCCGTTTCCATTTATGGCGCAACGGATCCCGCAGTATGCGGTACTATTGGAGAAAATCAGAAAGTGATGGTCTCACATTTTGAATGTGTGAAGTGTCACCAATCAAAATGCGCGTATACAAAACCCGCACTCTTTAAACCGGCATGTCTTGTTGAAATCACGCCCGAAAAAGTATGGGAAAACTTACAAGGAGTGATGAGAACTGCGGACAGGGAATGACACCGTTGCTTAACCCTGCTTGGATGCCAATCGGACTTTTCGCTTTGCGTTAAAATAGGTTTGAAACCCTTCCTTCGCGACATTACTGGCTTTAATCTTCCAATTGCGTGCATTATTAATAATAAGCGCGCTGATGACGATCTCTGGGTTATCAAGCGGGGCCATGCCGACAAACCATGTCACTTTTCCAGCGGGATTTTCTCCAGTGAGGGAACCTGTTTTTCCGCCTATTTCGATTTCGCGTAAGGCAGGCTCTTTCCATGCCGATTTAAAGGCTCTGTGTGCGGTGCCTTTCGTTATTGTAAGCCCCATCATCTGCCGTAACTGCATGGCAGTATGGGGAGAAATAGCCGTGGCAAAGACTTTTGGCGTGCATTCTAAAATCGTCTTCCCCGAAGAAGAAACCACGCGTTCGATAAGACAAGGGTTGACCATAACGCCATTATTTGCAATGGCAGAGCCTATTAACGCGGCATGAATCGGAGAAAGACCAACATCTCCAAAGCCAGCCGCAAGATCTGATAGACCCTTTCTACTATCCTGCGTCCTGATGCGACTGACTTGAATCGGCAATTCAAAGGGAATTTTCTGATTAAACTTAAAGCGATTGGCGTAGCCCATAAGCGTTTTTGTATTGAGATAACGAAGCGCCACTTCAGAAAAGGCATCGTTGTCTGAAGCCGCAAAGGCATCCGCAAGGGTTGTCCGAGACGAACGAGAGCGGCTCCAATTTATAATTTCGGTTTCAGGCACTGCCTGATTCTCTTCAATAGCGGCGGAAGCGGTAATCAGCTTAAATATGGAGGCGGCGGGGTAAGTGGCCCGCAGGGCCAGATGCTTGGCGCGCGGTTCTTTGGCTGAATGTTCCACAAGGGCGAGGATCTTTCCGTTATGCGGGTTCATCGCGACAAAAACACCATACGGTACTTTATTTTTTTTGAAATAATTTTTCATCCCGTTTTGAAGCGAAGCATCTAATGTGTAAATGGTTTTCAGGCCATTTTTAAATGGAACAACAAATTTACCCCCCTCCAGACGATCTAAACGCAGTGATAAACCGAGTGACGCATCTTCTGAATCATTTAATAAAGATGGTTTTTTGAACGGGTCTCGGGGTTTTTTTAATGGAGAGATAATTTTAATTGGAAAAAGTGCTTCATCCTGGAGCGGCAAGGCAGACGAGACAGGAGGAAAAAATAAAAAGCCGAAACTTGCTACAATGGCCAAAAAGACGGGAACAAAGACGGCAAACAAGGGGTCAAACAAGATTCTTCTAAAAGCGTGAATTGTATTGCAAAAATACGGCTTCATACTTACTATAGTAGCATAAACTGTAGGGGACTGCCGAATTTATGCCCTCTATGGAGGTGATAGACAAACAGGCACGTTAGACGTCTTTTTCGCCACCCCACTCCAAAACCTTGTCAAAGCTCTGAACCAAGGCCTTAGATTTATCAATAAAAAGATCCCGTTGTCTGCGAAGGCTGACCAGCTCCCCTTGAAGCTGTGTGACTTGTCGAACGGCTGATCGTGTAATCTCTTCTGATCGAGACTCCGCTTCGCGAATAACCAACTCTCCTTCTTTCTGTGAAGAGAGCCGCAATTCTTCCATGGCTTTTTGCGCCGCGACCAATGTGTCGGTCACCGCCGACTCTTTCCGCCTTAATTCAGTAATGACGTGTTCTTGCTCTTCAGTCTTGACCTTTAGCGCAGCATTCTCTTTGACCATCACTTCTAATTCTTCCGCGACACTAATTAAAAAAGAGTGTACCTCACGCGGGTCATACCCTTTGAAACTAATTCGAAAGATCACTTGACGAACATCTACAGGCGTAATCTTCATCTGCCCTCCCCTTTAAATAATTTAAACAAATTGATTGGTTACCGTAATTGTCCTGCCCATTCAAAAAGAGAACGGACTATGAAGTTTTGCATAAACACGACTAATAATAACGCAATGATTGGAGAAAGATCAATCCCTATCGAGTAATTTCCCATGATCCTTCGGATGGGGTAGAGCACAGGCTCGGTTACCTTTTGTAAAAACTGAACAATAGGATTATACGGATCGGGACTGACCCATGAAATCAGCGCGTTGATAATAATTGCCCACTTGTAAAATTCTAAAAAATAGTTTAGAACCTGCGCCAACGCTTCGACAAAATTTGCCGTAAGAAACATAAAAACTCCTTTCTGCCTACCTCCCTAATTCCTTTGAACGCTTTGTTGCTGCCTCCACCGCGGAAATTAACCCAGCCCGAACGCCGCACGATTCCAACTGATGTAATCCGGCAATGGTTGTTCCTCCGGGGGATGCCACAAAATCTTTAAGCTTTGCGGGATGTTCACCGCTCTCTATGAGCCACTTGCCCGCACCATAGACCGTCTGCGCTGAAAGCGCCATTGCGGTGTCATAATCTAATCCGCATTTAACACCCCCTTCGGCCATCGCCTCAATAACCACCATGACAAAGGCAGGCCCGCTTCCTGAAAGACCCGTGACCGCATCCAGAAGCGACTCCTCTAAAACCCAGATTTTTCCAATGGACTCAAAAATGGATATGCCCTGACGCAATAACTCTTTCGAAACATGGGTCCCTGCTGTAAGAACGGTTGCCCCAGCTAAAACCAGCGCGGCGGCATTTGGCATGGCTCGAATCACCGCGACGTTTTCATCCAAATGGGTTCTGATACGATCAATGGTGATCCCTGCCGCGACAGAAATCAAAAGCTTTCCCGTAAGGCTTGCGGCAACCTGATTAAGAACGGCTTCAACAACAGACGGCTTTACGCCTAAAATAATAATATCGCCTTGCGCCGCCGCTTCACTATTGGAAAGGGTTGTCCGGATTTTATAGCGATCCCGTAAAAACGAAATTCTTTCAGGAGAAAGATCAGAGGCAATGAGTGCGTCCGCAGGAAAAAGACCTGCCCCCAAAATCCCCTTGATAATCGCCTCGGCCATATTCCCCGCGCCGAGAAAGGCGATGGTTTTAATCTCTTGTTTGTTTTTCATAGACGCCCCCCGAAAATCGCCGTTCCCACCCGAACCCATGTGGCGCCTTCCTCAATGGCCACTTCAAAATCAGAGGACATTCCCATAGATAACTTTGTTAATCCGAAAGATTCCCCAAGCTTCCGTAGTCTTGAAAAATAAGGCCGAGGGTTTGTGGATATGGGCGGAATGGCCATTAGTCCTAGCAGTTTTAATCCTGAACATTTTTGTACTGCCTCAAATAGAGGAGGGAACGCTTTGATAGAGACGCCCCCTTTTTGTGTCTCTTCCCCAACATTGACCTGAATTAAAACGGACTGTTTGATGGATTGCCTCTCTGCTTCTTCTGAAACCT
>CAYJXH010000087.1:0-6683 GCA_964373975.1 uncultured Nitrospirota bacterium
CCGCCTCTGACAAGAGCGCCGACCCCTTTTCCCCAAGTTGAGGCTGAACAGGATTGCTGTTTAACGGCTGTAACAACTGGGAAACCAGTAACTCGCTGACCCGAGCAATCTCTGAATTGGGTAAGGCCGCGTAAGAATCGGCAAGAAATCGGTGCGCGGAATAACTTGCGGGATCGGTATCAATTGACTTCCAGCCTTCTACCAGCGCGATCTGCTCAAATCCTAAGTCGCGGTAAATCCGAGCCAAACTGGTGCCACGCGTGGCCAAGTCTTCGTCCAGCAATAGGCGTGAACGATAGACCGCCCGGTTGTCATTCAACGCAATTGATTTTTGCAGGTCGTGAAGCGCCTCAACAGGCCGATTCTCGGTCTGCTTGCGAATGGCATCGTAAAGCCACGGGGTTGGATCGTTTGGATCCTGCTCCTTGGCCAACTCCAATTGAATCTCCGCCAAACGATTGCGATTTTCTTCGTAGTAGCCTTTGCCCAAGTAGCTTCGGATCAGCCCGTTTTCGGGGTTAAGACTTACGGCAATCTCGATCTGCCTGCGACCCTCGGTGAGATTCCCCTCTCGGATCGTTGCCAGTCCAAGACCCAGCCGGGGAAGGGGGTCTGACTGATCCAGATCAATCGCCTTTTCAAAGGCGATCTTTGCATCCGCAGTTCTGATTTCCGTAAGATAGGAAAATCCCAAAATTGTTTGCGCCCGTGCCTCGTTCGGATTTACGGCGACTGCCTTTTTTGCCGCATCAAGCGCCTTGTCCCTGTTCCCTTCTGCCATCCAGAGTTCCGCCAATCGCGCTAAGGCCAAGGTGTTTTCTGGCTCAAGCGCGACCGCGTCTTGAAGCGCCTTCAACGCATTTGGCAGATCAAAATGGGCTTGATAGGCATAAGAAAGCGCAATTTTTGGGCTGACAGCAGACGGATCGGCTTGTACTGCCTCTTTCGCCAATTGAAGGGCCTTCTCCTTTTCGTTTTGTACCACGGCAATAATGGCTTGAAGGGAAAGCGCGTCACCACTCCCCGGCGAAAGACGGATGGCCTTTTCAATCTCCGCCTTGGCCTCTTCCACGCGGCCAACGGCAAGAAGTTGCGAGGCCAGATAGGTATAACGCCGTGGGTTGTCTTCCGACAGGTCTTCAAAGCGAACCCCTTGAAGGCTTACAACAGGCGGATAATAGAGTGTCCATTGTATAGCATCTTTTGGGCGAACCAACAGACGAAGGATCGGCGACGCGTTGGCCTTTGTGACTGCCGACTGGCCACTCTTAACGAGAAGACTCCCCGCCTCATTGGCAAGCAGCATTCGTCCCTCAAGCACCGTGAGGGTTGTACTCTTCCCTTCTTCATTCACCTCAATTAAGAACTCTGTCCCTTCGCTGGATGCGTTCACGAAAGGGGTATTGATCGTTAATCTCCGAGAGAAGCGGCTCATGAAAAGTCCACTGCCGGTAATCAGGTCGAGCAAGGTTGGGTTTTTTGGATCAACCGCAGAGAACTTAATCGTGGACTTCTGATCAAGACGGAGGGTTGTATCGTTCTGAAGAAGGAGGAGTAAGGCGCGGCTCCTTTCTGCGGTTCTAATTTTATCTTCTGGGCAGAAGGTGTCGTTGATCTTTACGGTATGCCAATCGGTTTCGTGCGCGCGTAAAGCCTCTACGCTTCCCTCTATTGAGACGATCTTGGCTGTACCCCCTTTAGGGCATTCAATCGGCGATGAGAAAGAGGTATTAGGAAGCGTTACAAAAAATAAAGTAACACTGACTACTATAAGGAGATTGTGAAAGAAGACCTTTTTAGTCATTTTCCTCCGTTGATAGTGACACGCCTTCATCAAAGGCTACGAGACACTAGCATACCCTCCGATAAAAATCCAATACTTTTAAATAAAATGTTTGACCATTCTATTTTTTGTCGAACCGAATCATTCCATCCCATGGCTCTGGCGGGGGATTCTCCATGATCCGCTTGCATAGATTGATGTAAAAGAGCGATGCCCGATCGGGATTCTCTCCTATCCGTATCTTAGAAAACTGCTCAATGGCCTGTGGCCACTTTCGTGTCCTGTATAGATCAAGCGCCAATGAAAAATCGGCACAGAGTCTCTTCTGATCGGCATTGCAATTTTCAGCACGATCAATTAATTCGTGAACCCCAATTGCGTGCACTTTTCCAGACAACATAAATACGCCAATGTCTCGTGTGAGAAAATCAGAAAGACCTTCCAACACCTTTTCGGATGCCATGATGGAGGTACCGAAGTGCTTGTTGAGACCTTCGATACGTGAGGCCGTGTTGACAATATCGCCAATAACGGTATAGTCGAGCCGATCCCCTCCTCCGAGATTTCCGAGAGAAACCGGGCCAAAGTGCAGACCAATTCGGGTGAGCAGTTTGGGATGGCTTGATGATTGGTTGAATTGATCCACGGCACGCGCAATATCAGGGGCGGCCAGACAGGCAGACACCCTAAGGGCCGGATCCTTATCGGCGCTGGCCCAGATGGCGAGCATGGCATCTCCTTTGAAATCAATTACAACACCATTGTGTTGTTTGACCGGCGCGCAAATGGCCTCATAATAATCATTGATCAGTTTTCGCATCTCCTCCGGATCCATCAATTCGGAGAGGGTCGTATAATCAACAATATCCGTACACAAAATGGTTCCATACACCAACTGCCCGCCTGATTTCATGCCTCCGGTCTTGAGCGATAACTGGTCAATCACCTTATTGGGCAGATAGTATCCAAAGGCTTCCCGCATTATTTTTCGTTCCCTGTTGGTATCCAGATAATTCCACAAGACGGCTCCAAAACCTGCAAACGGTATTTGAAAAAATATCGGAACGATTACGGGGAACCATGCGCCAGCAGACTTAAAGGCGTGATAGGCGTAGCCTAAGAATAACAGGACTAAACCAAGCGTGCATCCCATGGCCATGGCTGGAGGGAGCAGGAACCAGATCATTCCCATTGCCAGACCGCAAATGACCAGAATCAGCAAATGGAATGAAAAATCAAGTGGCCGAACCGGAAAGTCCTCTAGCAAGTTTGCAAAGGCCGTTGCGGCAATCTCAACACCGGAAATATCCAGTCCGTTGGATTGAGCAAAGGGGGTACGAAAGGCATCCTTTTGTTGATAAGGCAAAATTTCCGATGCCCCAATGAATACGGCCTTGCCCTTGAAATCAACCTCCTTTTCGTTGACCACAACCTTTTGGGGAAGCTGAAGCGCTTGAAAATAAGGGACTCGGGTGATGGTGCCAGGGGGGCCATAGAAATTAATGTAGCGGCTATCACCCTTTCTATACATTTGAATAAGCGCCTTAACAAGCGTCTTCCTTTGAACGGAAAGAGGGGGATCGTTCGTGTTCTCCAACGCATGGATCATCCTATCCGCGAATAAACTCTTTTCTCCCAAAACCTCCTTTAGGCCCTGAATCAGTTCGGGGAGATTTTTGTCGGCAACAACCGCTTCTTTCGTAAGGCCGATCAGTCTTTGGGCCATCATGGCAGAGCGATCGGACGGATCAGGTTGGGAAGGAGCCGTATTCGGGGGGGTTAGAACGTTTCGCAAAAGGGCGATCAGATCGTCGTACACCTGCAATGTGTAAATCTGGAAGGCGGTCACAGGTGTCGTCGGAAAATCTGAAGCGCCATCTTTGAATATCCAAAATTGGGTAACCGTTACCGGGACGCTAGGTAAAGGAAAGCTGGTAAGCGCGGCACTCTGCCTTGCGAGGACGGGTGTTGGAGGGATTCTTTTTTCAATCGTCATTTGACTCTGCATCTGACCAGACGGATCGAAAATAGGGACGATCTCCTTTTCCAGATATTCCGTTAGAACAACATTGCCCGCCTTTTGAATGGTTTGGGCGAAGAGGATATCCTCATTTGTCTCATCTTTAAAAGTAATGTCGAAGGTAATGACACTCGCACCTGCATCAATCAGGTTTTGAACCAGTCGGGCGTGATAAGAGCGGGGCCATCGGGTGTGGTTGCGAGGCAGGTTTAACCGATCGGCGGACAACTTATCTAGGGCAATGACAACCACCTCTGGCGGCGCGGGTCTCTCTCCTCGGAATGTAAAAAACAGATCTAGACCGTAATCTTCCTCAAGGGCAATACCGAAACGACTCAATCCAACCGTAATTCCCAAGAGGGTCGCAACCAGGCCCAAGAGAATCGCCTTGCCGAAACGAGTTATGCTTCCAGCATTTCTGATGAGATCTACTGACATTTTAATTAGACTACCACATTCGCATCTGTTTTTACTTGACACGAGAGTCCCTATCTATGCGAATATCATATCTTTCGTCGGCGAGTTCTGCTTTTAATACATTATCATTGAGGAGGGGGTACTAAGATGAATCTGCATTCCATGATTATTTTGTTTTCTATTGTTTGTTCGGGTATCGGTATTTTATATGCGATTTATCTTGCACTCTGGGTACGAGGGTTGGATTCTGGAACACCAGAGATGAAAAAGATTCAACAGGCGATACAAGAAGGTTCAGAAGCCTATATGCGCCGCCAGTTTAAAGCGATTTCAGTCGTCGCAGTCACACTCTTTTTACTGCTTTGGATTGCGGGTCTTTGGTCTCCGCATTTTGGATTGCTCACGGCATCTGGCTTTCTTTTAGGCGGCCTAGCCTCTGCGCTTTCGGGCTATGTCGGGATGGCCGTTTCTGTAAACGCAAACGCAAAAGTTGCCCAGATGGCACGGCAAGGGTTAGGGCCTGCGCTGAATGTTGCCTTCCGCGGCGGGGCTGTTACGGGGCTTTTGCTGATTAGCCTCGGACTTTTGGCCGTCTCTGGATTTTACGCCTTTGGTGTCTCTATTGTTGGAAAAGAGAAAATTATTTCCGCGCTTTTAGCGTTAGGATTGGGTGGAAGCCTTATCTCCCTGTTTGCGCGCGTTGGTGGAGGTATCTACACAAAGGCGGCGGATGTGGGCGCGGACTTGGTTGGAAAGGTCGAAGCGGGAATTCCGGAAGATGATCCTCGCAATCCAGCGGTCATTGCCGATAATGTGGGTGATAACGTAGGAGATTGCGCGGGAATGGCCGCCGACCTTTTTGAAACTTATGTGGTTACCACCGTCGCAACGATGGCGTTGGCGCACATTCTTTATCCCGCGTCAGAATCTGCCATGCTCTTTCCATTGCTTTTAGGAGGTCTAGGCATTTTAATGAGTATCATTGGGATCTGGTTTGTGAAACTTACTCCGGGTGGCGGCATCATGCCAACCCTCTACAAAGGTTTTTTCGCAACCTGTATCCTCTCGGCGATTGCATTCTTTCCAGCGACGTTTTACATGATGGATGGGGTCAATGGCGTTGCGGGGATGAACTATTATATTTGCGCCTTAATGGGGCTTTTTGTAACCCTGTCGCTGGTTTTTATTACCGATTTTTACACCTCAAAAAAATACTTTCCCGTATTGCAAATTGCAAAAGCCTCTGTGACGGGACACGGAACAAACATTATTGCAGGGCTTGCAATCTCCCTTCAATCCACAGCACTTCCTGTATTGGCAATTGCGCTTGCTATCTTGGTTAGTTTTAATTTTGCCGGTCTTTTTGGCGTGGCCATTGCCGCAGAGGCAATGCTGACCGTCGCCGGAATGGTTGTTGCCATTGATGCCTTTGGCCCGATCACAGACAATGCCGGCGGCATCGCGGAGATGGCCCACATGGGCGATGATGTCCGCGCCATTACTGATCCGTTAGATGCCGTTGGAAATACAACGAAGGCCGTTACCAAGGGATATGCAATCGGTTCGGCAGGACTTGCGGCGATTGTTTTGTTTTCGGAATATGCCCGTTCTGTATCCGCCGGAGGATTGCCAATGGTCTTTGAACTCGCTGATCCATTGGTATTGGTCGGCCTTTTTATCGGCGGGATGTTGCCCTTTCTTTTTGCCTCTTTTTTAATGACCGCAGTAGGTGATGCGGCAGGGGCTGTGGTTGAAGAAGTGCGGCGTCAGTTTAGAGAAATTAAAGGAATCATGGACGGAACTGGAAAACCAGAATACGGCACCTGTGTTGATATTGTAACGGTTGCCGCCCTAAAAAAAATGATGATTCCATCCCTGATTCCCGTTCTGGCCCCTCTGGTGATTGCGTTACTGTTAGGGCCAAAGGCGTTAGGCGGCGCATTGATGGGGGCGATTATCACTGGTATTTTTGTGGCGATCTCCATGACCTCCGGCGGTGCCGCGTGGGACAATGCCAAAAAATATATTGAAGAAGGAAACTATGGCGGAAAGAAAAGCCCCGCGCATCAAGCCGCAGTCACAGGGGATACCGTGGGCGATCCCTATAAAGACACCGCCGGCCCTGCGATTAACCCGATGATTAAGGTAATGAATCTCGTCGCGGTGCTGATCGGCATTTTGTTTTTTGGATAAATGAAAGCGGCAGTTGTCGTCAACGTCGCCATTGCCATTATCAAAAAGGATCAGAAGTATCTGATCGCTAAACGTCCCGCAAACGCCCATTTGCCCAACCTCTGGGAGTTTCCCGGGGGAAAGCAGGTTCCCCACGAAACATTGGAAGAATGCGTCATACGAGAAGTTTTAGAAGAGCTTGGCGTGGAGATAAAAATCAACCGATTCTATGCGAAGATCCAGCATATTTATCCTGACCGAACCGTTATCCTTCATGCTTATCTTTGCCAT
>CAYJXH010000088.1:0-6681 GCA_964373975.1 uncultured Nitrospirota bacterium
TCAAGTGGAAGCAGGTGAGGCTTCAAGAGGTATCACGTTCAAGCTCTTCCGGACCGCGAGCGTCCCGCTCGCTCATGAATAAGATCGAGCGGGACGCATCTGCGCGGCTCGCGTGAGGCGCGGTAAAACGCGCCGTTACAACCAATGCAAAGGGACAGTTTTTGCTGACGGGTGTTCTGCCGGGGAATGTTAAAATTGTTGCGTCAGATTCAGGAAGAGGTTTGAGGGCCGGGGGAGAAGTAACCGTGACCGATCACGGAACAATGGCCTATCTTGATCTGTTCTTGCAACCCGGCGGATCCATTATAGGCCGTGTTCAAACGGCAACTGGAAAGTTTGCAGGGCGTAACATTACTGTAAGGGCGCGTACAAATAGTGGTCTTAGGTTCCAAACCCTAACCGACGAAAACAGTTCATTTAGATTTGATCCACTGCCATTGGAGCCAGTCTATTTAAGCGCGGACGATCAGGACGGAAATCGTGCAGAGGAGGTGACGGTGCGCCTGTTTGAGTCCGATCAACAGGTCACATTGCAGTTTATACCGCGCGGCACCATTGCGGGACAAGTTGTTTTTGCAGACGGCACTGCGGTTGGTTTTGCGCACGTTACCCTTTCCCGATATTGGGAGACTGGCATCACCACGATTGCCGATTTTGAGGGGAAATTTTTGTTTGATCGAATATTCTCTGGCCCATTCACCGTGAGCGCGGTTGATCCTGTCATGAATATCAATGGAACGGTTAGTGGCGCATTGAAACTGGATGGGGAAAAGATTGCGCTTACCATTAGCTTAACGGCCATGGGAACCGTGAAAGGCGTTGTTTACTCGGTGGACAAAAAACCAGCGATTGGGATTCGCGTGACTCTATCATCAGTCTATAGTGGTTTTTATCGTTTAACCCAAACCAATGGCGAGGGGCGGTTCCAGTTTGATCGGGTTCCTGTTGTTACCTATTATCCTTATTCGCTTTTTGCTTCTGATGCCGGAAGCGGAGATAGATCGGAAACAAGAACTGTGATAATACAAAAGCATGGTGAGGAAGTTTCGCAAGACTTGACCTTGGCTGGTTTTGGAGAAGTGGATGTTGTTGTGAAACGCGCATCGGGTGTTCCGATTGTCGGCGCAATTGTAAGATTGTCGGGGGCTAAAGAGCAAGTAACCGATGCTACGGGTGTTGCCCCATTCCGTTCGCTAATAGCACGGCAATACTGGGCAAACGCTATTATATCGTCCCTACAGGTATATACACCCTCTGTATCATTTACCGTTAAAGCGGGGGAGAGAGGCTTGGTTAATCTCTCCTTTGGGAAGAAGGGAACCATTACGGGTCGTGTTTTAGCCGCAGATAAACTCACGCCCGTGGCGGGTGTGGATGTCCTGCTGAATGGTTATGGTCGTACTGTCCTAACGGATAGTCAGGGGCAATTTTCCTTTCCGTTTCTGGATATTGGTACGAATTATTCGTTTCAGGCGAGGGTAAAAGGGCAAGTTCGAGCCGTTCTTGATAATGTTCGCTTGAATACAGATGAAGAGGTGAAGGAAGTGGAGATGGTCTTAATTCCGGTGGGCACGGTAACAGGCAAGGTTTTTGATGCTTCGGGTGCTCCACTGCAGTCTGCTTTTATTCAACTCTCTTTTGTGGCCCCGCTGTCCCGATCGGGACAATCGAGCGATATGTATATTTACAGTGGACGAGACGGTTCGTATCAAGCCGAGCAGGTTCCGATTGGGCCTGTTTTGATCAAGGCATCCTCTTCCTACTATTATGGTCCAGTGCAAGAAGCAGAGGCAAAGGGAGCCTTAAGTTATGATAATGAGGTGCTAGTTGTAAATCTTTACTTAGGAAATAATCAGGTTGAACTTCCCGCTTCCCTTCAAACGGCAACGGTCACATACCAGCTCGCTAAAGACGGCAGTTATGAAGCAAGATCGCCCAACTGGCATTATGGTAGTGAAGTGGAGTGTATTTGTAATAACTTAACTGTAACCGTCAATGGACAAGTATCTTTCTTTCCAGAAGGACGATTAGGAAAATACGAACAGGATAAACAAGGGATTGGGATAACACGCGAAGGGCCAGGGGGAATTGTTATCACCCGAAAGCTGTTTGCGCCAAAACGTGGCGTGGCGGTTCGGGCATTGGAGCTTTTCACGAATCCAACAGATCAGCCGATAAGCCTGCAACTTGAAATTGAATATTGGCGCAAACGCACTTACGGCAGTATGCCAACGGTGCAATCGGCTCCAGGATACATCGCTATTCCGAAGAAAATCGGTTGGCTTTCCTATTATAATTATGAGGGAAACTTTGTCTACTGGCGGGAGATTGTGGGAGATGGAGCGATGGGAACGCTGTTTGGCGGTTTGAGCAAAACAGACCAACTCTTTCAGACAAGCACAAACGAGAGTCAAGGGACGCAGGTAAAGTATGGAATGAAGGATGTCCAGATTGAGCCGGGGGCAACCGTTGCCTTCCTTCATTTTAATTTCCTATCGTGGGATAAAAAAATGGGAGAGATGCTATTGAATCGTTTGCGCGGCCTGCCGCCGGAAATGCTGGAAGGACTCTCGCAAGAGGAGCAAGATTCAATTATCAATTTCGATCTTAAAAAAGACCGCGATGCTAAATTAACGCCCCCTGTCATGCTTTCCAAACTATCGGTACAGGTTTTTCAGAAGGTAGGGACAAAACTGCTTTTACTGCCCAATGCTCGGGTAGATTTTCAATCGGCTGATCCGATCTTTCCTCTAACGCATAGGGCAATGACTGACCCGAACGGATTGCTTATTTTGGATTATAGAAAAATGACGAATTGGTGGAGCACGCCCCCGCCTTTACCAATCGGGCCAATGCGCATTCAGGCCTTTGCGCATATTGGAATGCACGCATTGATAGCGACCTCGACGATAGCGTCGGAACCGATGACCGTCACAGATCAAAACGGTGAGCTTTCCGCTACGCTTGTGTTTACGGAGACAGGGGTGGCTGAAGTCTCGTTTGAACGTCCGGGTGGTATTACTGAAAACGCCCATATTACTTTGACGCATAAAGAAACTGGGAAAAAATATACCGTCGCAAATATTACTTCTCCAACAAGTTCAGCAACCCTGTTGGCCCTGCCTGTGGGGCGTTATCAGGCCATGCTTACTATAGACCATCCTCAAATATCGGGCGGCATTGTTGGATACCGCGACATTGATATTTCCGCATCTACAGAGACCGCGCTGTTTATACCGGTAGAGACAGGACATCTTTCGGGAACGGTTACAAATGTATCGGGTCAACTGGTAAAAGGCGTGAAAATAAACCTGCAACGCCCCTGCGTGTATGACAATAAAGAGTGGTGTTCCAGCGGTGTTGTTTATACGGATCAATTTGGAGGGTATCAATTTATTCATCTGCCTCTGGGGTTAGCACGGCTTGTGATACAGGAACCTGGTACCGATTTGGAGATAGATGTTCAGATTCATAATGCTCGTGATGGTAAAACGATTCGCAACATCGTTGTAGGAGTGCTTGGCGATATTCGGGTACAGGTAATCTTTCCAAATGGACTCCCTGCCGTTCACTCAAGAGTAGAGCTGAACTACGGCAAATATACCGGACAAACCGATGAGACTGGAAAGATAACTTTTTTATCTATTCCTGTTCGGACTCGGAGCTACAACATTCGCGCCTTTCGGCCTGAAGAGAGGTTGTCATTTCTTTCCACGGAGCAGTTGGTTTTGTTAGAGAAACATGGAGAGATGGTACATGTAGTCTTAAAACTCCCGATTGTAGCCGACTTGGAGGTGAAGGCCACCAACTGTGGCGAGCCGACTGGTGGACGGAGCGTTCATCTCACGAAAGTGGGTTCTTCTGATCTGGCGCAGGTGGAGAGGGCAACTGACTATAACAATGTTTATGGAAAAGATTCGGCAGAGAACCGTAATGAGGGAATGGCCATTTTTAAAAACGTAGCCGAAGGGGAATACCTCTTGCGCGTTTTCAGCCGGCAGGGGGGATGGCCGGTCTTTTCGGCCACTGCAACTGTCTCCATCGGTAATGACAATCAGACCATTCGAATCAATGCCGCTTTTTGTCGTTTACCGACAACAATCATAGGACAGGTCTTTGCCGCAGATGCCAAGACAGCAATCCCAAATAGGCCCATCAATTTGACATATTCTGCGGTGGGTCAGAGGAATTATGTGTATACCGATGAGGAGGGACGATTTGAGGTGACGGTGGACGAATATGTAGGAGAGGTTAAAATTGAAGTGTGGGGGGTGGTTCAAACCGTAACCCTTCGTGAACAAGGCGGCACCATCACCCTGCCACCATTTGTGCTTCCCTTGTCGGTGGTTAAAGTAAAGGTTAGCCGTATAAACCGAGGTCTTTCGGAGGCTCCATCCAATCTACTCCTTCTTGCGACTCCGGGAGTTTCTACTGTGTATAACCACGAAAAAAGTATCTTTAGCAATTTCCATAAAGCTGGGTATTCTTTCTTCCTAGGTCTCCCAGCAGGTGATTTTGAGATTATGACCCATCAGTACGATACAGGCCACACCGCTATCCGCAAAGGACGGATTGAAGCGATTGAGAAAGTGGTTGAAATAGATATCCTGCTCCCTCCTGTGAATGATATGCGTATTTTGGTAAAAAATGCAGATGGGTCTGCCCTAAAAACAGGGCGGATTGGAATAGATGAGGTGGGTTCTTCCTTTACGATTCTTCGCGATTTAGAACAAGGTAAAGATGGGGAAATGATTCTCAAAGAAATACCCGCCGGGGTGCCTCTCGTCATTGCCGCTGATAATGGTGACACGATTAGTCGGCCAGAGTTTATTATACTTCCAGAAACCGATCAACTGGTAACGGTTACTCTTTCGTTTCCAAAAAGAACAGCTTCTGTGACAGGACAGGCGGTGGCCGCCGATGGTGTAACCCCACTAACAGAAGGCACCTACGGTCCGTGGAAATGGACGCTTCCAACAGAATCGGTTCTTCCAACTCCATTTGGTTTCTCCGGAAGTGGGCAAGGGAGTTTTCAGCTTGATGCCAACGGAACATTCCGCATTGATGCTCTCCCAGCAGGATCAATCCGGTTACGGATTGATGATTCGGCATCAAACCTCTTTGCGGATCAGACACTTACACTAACAGAAGGAGAGGTTCAATCTATAACCTTAATTGCCAATAAAGAGAATGCAGAGGATCACCCTGTTGTCACCCGTTTTTTCGATTGCGAGTCGTTTTCTGAATGCCTGCTTTATCAAACTCCATTGAGGATAGGAAAGAGGGATGTATTAACGAATATAGGCACAGGGTATCACACGGAAGGAGAGACGGTACTTTTGCCTCCTGTATCTGTAGGGTCGCTTGCGCTTTCACGCCGATTTGTGAATATGCCGGGGAGTGATCGAGGGGTTCTTTCTATTGATCAGATTAAAAACCCATACCCTGTTTCCATCGCAATAACGGTAGAGAGGGGCGAAGATCCTTTTTGGTTGGAAATAGATAGGTATCATCACCCGACAGGAGGCCTTATCTTATCGCTTCTCAATCAGCAGGATAGGACTTCGCTTCATGTTTTCGCTTCTTCCGCCGAGAAGAAGGATCAGCGTATTGTTGTTCCGGCAATGTCCTGTCGGTCTGTTATCAATCTTTGGGATGTACTCCCCGTTGACACAGGATTGCTCCAGGGAGAGACTTTCCAGACAGGGATTGATCTTTTAAACCGGTTTGCTACACTCGACCTAAAATCAATTGTTCTGGAGGGAGACTCATGTCCACTTGCACAATAGGGCACAGACCCTTTTTCACTGCAATCTTTTTTCTTCTCTTTGCTTCGTCATTGTTGGCGGGCAACGGCACAGTCAGAGAAGAATCAATTCCATTATTTCCAGTGACGGGTTCTTCTGGAGAGGTTCGCAATTCAACGGAGCTGTTCTTTGGGCAGCGCGTGGTGTTGGTTGTTACTGGTCGGGTTTGTTTGGGGCTAGAGCCATTTCTGGCTTGGCGCGAACGGCTTCCAGTTGAGAAGGCACATCAAGCGTTGATTCTTTGCGTAGGTGGAACACCTAAAGAGGCGGGTGCGGTAATCTGGCTTGCCGCAGATGATGCCACGAAGGCGTTGGGGATTACCGGAACACCGATGTTATTGGGTATTGAAGAAAATAGTGTAAAATGGCGGATTGCTGGCTTCATTAACCGATGGCAGGGTTTGGCGTCTAATTGGCTGGAGAGTTTTGATAAAAGGGAAAAATGAGACAAAGAACCCCGCCCATACTGATTTTTATTTTTCTGATGATGGCGTTATCAGGTTGTACTGGTTTGTCCTCATCTGGGAGATCACAGCCTGTAGATTCGCCGCCTGCGTCGAAAGACTCTCAATCTTCTTCCGAAAACGAACCTCCCGTTAAAGCAGAAAACCCTGGCACACAAAGTATTCTACTTGGCAAAATATCCGGAACCCCACTGCCAGAGTCTGTTGCGCCCGTGGTGGATGAGAAGGTTGAGACTTCAAGAAAGCCAGAAGTGGAAATTCTTAGCGGCATCAGAAAGCCAGAAAAAGAAAAAGAGTCGGCCCCAACTCCAAATAAAACCAAGTCTCCAGATACAACGAAACAGCCCGATACAACAACGAAGGCCCCACCGCCTGACCGTGACCGTGACAATGACGGTGTGATTGATAAA
>CAYJXH010000089.1:0-6622 GCA_964373975.1 uncultured Nitrospirota bacterium
AGTGAGCAAAAACCTTCCGCTTCCTCGTTATCAAATACAACGCGATTTTTTCCGCTTTCCTTACACTGTGCCAACGCCGCATGCGTTATTGCTAAAAGTTCATCTATAGACCGTGTCTCATGATCAACCTTGGCAAGACCAATGGAAACGGTAACTTCAATACTGCCGTTCTTCCAAGGAATGGGTTCAGCAATGGCTAGCCGCATTTTATGCGCGACTTCCACGCCATCCGCAGGCTGGGTCTTTCGCAAAAGAAGCATAAACTCATCGCCGCCAATGCGCGCGACATAGTCCGTTGCCCGCAGTTTCTCGCGAAGACGCCTTGAGACTGCTTCTAAAACCGCATCCCCCGCATCATGGCCAATGGTATCATTGACCCTTTTAAAAGAATCAATATCCACTAAAAGCACTATAAAATGGTGGCCATCTCTTGATGTATTTTGGTATTCCCGTGTTAAGGCCTCTTGAAAGCCCCGGCGATTCAAGACCTCCGTCAGCGGATCCGTACGCGCCAATTTTTCCAGTTTCAGGTTCGCTGATTTAAGTTCTTCATTCATCTCAAATATTTTTTGGGTCTGCTCCGCCAAGAGATTCTCGGACTTGCAGAGTGAAATGGCAGACAACACAACCCGCCAGAGCACATCGGGAGATAAATCCGCTTTGGAGATATAGTCAAAGGCGCCCTTTTTCATCGCCTCAACCACCAGTTTCTCGGACCCCTGTGAGGTCATTAAAATGGCTGGCAGTTTTCCATGCTTCCTTAATCTAATCGCTTCAAAAATGGCCATGCCATTTCCATCAGGAAGGTAATAGTCAACCAGCGCGCAGTCAAACGACTCTTTTTCTAAAAGCACTATCGCCTCTTGAACCGTTTTCGCCTCGCGAACAGCAACCGTTCCTTCTATTCTTTGCAAACAGTGACAAACAAGCGCACTGCTGACATCGTCATCTTCCACCAATAAAATCTTAATAAGGGTGTCCATGCAGAAAATCCTACCCCTAAAATTTTATGTTGTCAAACAAATCTAACTCTAACTGGGGGGATTCTTTTTCTTCTAGCGTGATGGGATATTTTGACGTAAAACAGGCCTTGCAAAAAGACCCCGTTTGCGCAGAGGCGTTATGATAGACGGCGCGAAACATTCCTTCTTCGGAAAGATAGGCTAAGCTGTCCGCAGTTAAGTGCTTGCAGATTTCGTCCACGGTATGGGAAGAGGCAATGAGTTCTTTGCGCGTGGGGGTATCAATGCCATAGAAACAGGGCGAGAGGATCGGGGGGGAGCTGATTCGGACATGAACCTCTTTGGCACCAGCCTCGCGAATCATTTTAATAATCTTTCGGCATGTCGTCCCTCGAACAATCGAGTCATCCACAACAACAACCCGCTTTCCCTCTAAGACCTCCCGCACCGCATTGAGTTTTACCTTGACGCCAAAGTGGCGAATTGCATCTTTCGGCTCTATAAAGGTTCGACCCACATAATGGTTTCGGGTAAGACCCATCTCAAAAGGAATCATGGCCGCCTCCGAATATCCCAAAGCGGCAACCACCCCGGAATCGGGAACGGGAATGACAATATCCGCAGAGACATGGGCCTCTTTCGCCAACTCATGTCCCAATCGTTTTCGAATGCCATAAACCGATTGAGAGAAAATCTTACTGTCGGGGCGCGAAAAATAAACAAACTCAAAAACGCATTGCGCGCTTTGCACTTTCGGAAACGGGAAAAAAGATTTTAGCCCCGTAGGGTCAATACAGACAACCTCTCCGGGCGCAATATCGCGAATGAGCTTGGCCCCAATCAAATCAAAAACACAACTTTCCGAGGCCAATACATACCCCGCAGAGCACGTTGCTCCCGCAGAGGATGTTGCTCCCGCAGAGGACGTTCCTCCTTCTGCTAACTGACCCAAAAGGAGAGGGCGCACCCCATAAGGATCGCGCGCGGCAATAAGACCCTCTTCTGTCAGAAAGAGCAGAGAATACGCACCCCGAACATGAGAGAGGCTGTCAATGATTCTATCTAGCAAGGAACGTGCAGAAGATCGCGCGAGAAGGTGAAGAATCACCTCGCTGTCTACGGTTGATTGGAAGACCGCGCCACTTGCCGTAAACTCCCGAATGAGCACGGTCGCATTGACCAAGTTCCCATTATGCGCCATCGCAAGTGTCCCTAGCGCGCAACTTCCCATTAAAGGCTGAACATTATCGAGGGTACTGTCGCCGGCTGTAGAATAGCGGTTATGCCCAATCGCCGAAGACCCCGTGAGCAAAGCGATATTTTGCGGATTGAAAACATCGGCAACAAGACCCGTCCCCTTCTTTTGGCGAAACACTGTGCCATCGTAAGCGACAATGCCAGAGGCTTCCTGTCCGCGATGCTGTAACGCGTATAACCCAAGATAGGTTAAGTTCGCCGCATCAGGATGTCCATAAACACCAACAATACCGCACTCTTCATGCATCTTGTCCATACGAACCTTTTTCCCTCACCCCATCCCCACCTAGCCTATCCCAACAAGGATAGGACTTCGCCCCTTGCAGGGAGACAACAGCCTTTTATTCCTACAGCCCCAACGAGGTCGGTACGCCGACTGCGGGGCTGTATTATCGCGGTGGTTGTGCCACCTCAAAATAATGGCTTAACCCCGTTTGATGCGCCGCTTCCATTTCTTTGACCGAAAGACTCACTGCCATTTTATCACCAAGTTGTACCTTTAATGAAGTGCCAGATGTCTTCCCTAAAATAGAATAGATCACGTCCTGTTCGTCGAGAAATGTTTTAAGTTTGTATAAATTTTTCTCGTTCACAGTCGCCAAAACGCGCGATGGCGATTCAGAGAACAGCATGGCATCCGGTCTTATTTTATCCTGCACCATCGTAATTTCTGCTCCCATGTTCGAGAGAAGACAGCACCGCGCCAAGGCCATGGCTAACCCGCCATAAGATAAGTCGCGTGCTGAAGATAAAAGACCTTGGTCGTTCGCGCGAAGAATCGTTTGTTGAAGGTTGTTCTCTCGATCAAAACGTAATAAGGGAGGGCTTCCTCTTTCTTGAAAATAAATCTCTTTTAAATAAGCCGACCCGCCCATCTCTTCCAGCGTCTCGCCGATTAAAATAATGATGTCCCCTTCTGATTGGAAGCACGGCGTAAGCGGACGGGAAGGAGGATCAATCAATCCAACCATTCCGACGATGGGGGTGGGATAGATATCAAGCCCTGCCGTTTCATTGTATAAAGAAACATTGCCGCTCACAACCGGAATGGATAACGCCTTACAAGCATCGCTCATCCCTTCGATAGAAAGGGCCAACGCCCACATGGTTTCTGGCTTTTCTGGATTCCCAAAGTTGAGACAGTTGGTCATGCCAATGGGTTTTGCCCCCGCGCAGACCAGTCGCAAAGCCGCGCCCGCAACGGCATTTGCGCCGCCATAATAGGGATTTAAAAGCGTATAAGCACTATTGCCGTTTAAGGTAAAAGCCAATAAGGTCTCTGATTCTTTGATCCGCAAAATAGTCGCGCCACTGCCGGGGCCGGAAACCGTATTGGTCTGAACCTTATAATCAAATTGCTCATAGACCCATGCTTTCGAGGCCAGTGACGGTGCCGACAACAGCGTTAAGAGCGATTTGGAATATGACCCCGAAAAAGGAAGCGGAATCGAATCGAAGCTAAACGATGTCAGCACTTCTTGAAAAATCGGTGGAGAGATGGGTCGTTCATAAACAGGCGCCTTCGAGGTCAACGCGTCTGCCGGAATCGTAACCACGGGGGTATCCCCGTCTGTTACCGTCACTTTGCCGTCGTCGGTAACAATGCCGATAATCGAAAAATCTAAATCCCATTTCAGAAACACCGCCTCCGCCTTTTTTTCCATCCCCGACTTTACAACAATCAGCATTCGCTCTTGCGATTCCGAGATCAACACTTCCATCGGGGTCATCCCCGTCTCTCGCAGTGGAACCTTATCAATATCAATTTTAATTCCAACACCGCCTCGATCCGCCATTTCAGATATGGCGCAGGTCAATCCGGCCGCGCCCATGTCTTGCATCCCAACAACACAGCCTGTACCAATCAATTCCAAACAGGCCTCTAAAAGAAGTTTTTCTGTAAAGGGATCGCCCACCTGAACGGCAGGACGAGACGCCTTTGAATTTTCCAATCCTGTAGACGCCATGGTTGCGCCGTGAATACCGTCTCTCCCTGTTTTTGATCCAACATAAATAACCGGATTGGAAACCCCTGCGGCAGACCCTTTCACAATATCTTCTCGACGCGCAATGCCAAGACAAAAGACATTCACCAGCGGATTTTTTGAATAAGTGTCATTAAAGCAAACCTCCCCGCCCACGGTGGGCACGCCCATACAGTTGCCATAGCCTGCAATGCCAGCCACAACCTGTTCCATTAAATAGCGGTTCTTAGGAACGGACAACGGACCAAAACGAAGCACATTGAGTAAGGCGACGGGTCTTGCCCCCATCGTAAAAATATCACGAAGAATTCCGCCGACGCCAGTCGCGGCGCCCTGATACGGCTCAATAAAGGAGGGATGGTTGTGGCTCTCGATTTTAAAAGCCGCAACCAAGCCGTTTCCAATATCCACCACGCCCGCGTTTTCTCCCGGACCAAAAATAACCCGCTCCCCTGTTGTTGGAAAACGTTTCAGATGAACACGAGAGCTTTTATAACTGCAATGCTCGCTCCACATTACCGAGAACATGGCCAGTTCTACGCTATTAGGCGCGCGGCCTAAAAGGGCGATGACCTGTTGATATTCATCGTCTGTTAAGAGGGGATGTGGGTTAGTATTTTCCATACGTTTCTTTCCCCTTAAAAAAGGGGGCTAGGGGGTTGTTCCTCATTCTTTTTGAAGGGACAAAAATAATTTTATGCCATCTACTGTGTTTTCTAACGGATTGGAAACCCTTTCTGGATGCGGCATCATTCCAAAAACATTTCTGGCCTTATTGCAAATTCCAGCAATATGGTCAATGGACCCATTGGGGTTTGCAGACTCCGAGATAAGCCCATCCGCATCACAATAACGAAAAAGAATCTGATTATTTTCTTTAAGGCTTGTCAGCCCGTCTGCCTCAATATAATAGTTCCCTTGGGCGTGCGCAATTGACATGGATAAGACGTCTCCATTAACAAAACCCGTCGTTAAAGCTGACGCGGTATTTTCAATTCTGATATAGATCGGCTTACAGATAAATTTTAAGTGCAGGTTTCGCAACAGTGCCCCCGGAAGCAGACCCGATTCGGTTAGAATTTGAAAGCCGTTACAGATTCCCAAAACCTTTCCCCCTTCGCGCGCATAAGACACAACCGCTTTCATAATAGGGGAATGCGCGGCAATGGCGCCAGTGCGAAGATAGTCTCCGTATGAAAAACCGCCCGGCAGAATCAGAACATCCACATCCGGCAGTTTCTCTTCTTTATGCCAAATGGGGACAACCGTCTCTCTAACGATTTTCTCGATCACGTACAGGCAGTCGCGATCACAATTAGAACCCGGGAAAACGATAACTCCAAAACGCATTATTTTAAGGCTCTTCGTGGAAGTGAGCGGGTCATATTTTGTTCTACTTCCCCTCTTTGGCAAAGAGGGGTTAGGGAGATTTTATTCATGGTAGATTGTACTATATCTTTTCCAAAACTGCATCAATACGCCCCAATACATCTCTATTTAAAAGCACGGAACCGCTATTGACCAAGCATAGTGGTATAGCGGTCCGATGCGCCCCGCAGGAAATCGGACAAGAAAAATAACTTTATTGAGCAAGCAACATGAAAAATAATGCAACATCTATCTTGACATCTTCCGGTCAAATAAAAACTGGAAAATCTTGACACGACGGCTCATTATATTTAATACTTTTAGAGGAGAAACCGATGTCAGTCTTAACTACGGGATACGAGCATATTGTTCAGAATGAAAAGGGAATCGCGGTCATTGCCGGCACCTCAATGAAGATCGTTGAGCTCGTGTCCGAAATGACAGCCTACGGCTGGAGCCCAGAGGAACTCCATTTTCAGCATCCCTATCTAACGTTGGGGCAAATCCATTCTGCTTTAGCTTACTATTGGGATCATGCTCAAGAACTGGATCAGGAAATAAGGAGTCGCTTAGAAACGGTTGAAAGGATGCGTCAAGCCAGTGGGCCATCTCCTCTTGCTTCTCGATTAAGAGCCAAGGGACTTTAATGGCCCTTTCCTTCTATATGGATGTACATATCCCCCGAGCGATTACAGTAGGATTGCTCTTGCGCAAGGTGGATGTAATCACAGCACAACAAGATAATACAGCGACGATTCCAGACGCTGATCTTTTGGATCGGGCCACGACGTTGGAGCGAATCGTCTTTACCTATGATGATGATTTTCTGGTAGAGGCATCCATGCGCCAAACCAAAGGAATCCCATTTGCAGGGATAGTCTATACCCATCCTTCGCGTATCTCGATTGGACAATGTATTGAAGAGTTGACCTTGATCGCACACGTTGGAGAAAAAAAAGATTTAATCAACCGAGTCGAATTTTTACCTCTGTGAACTCCTTAAAAAACTTCAGCGAATAAAAAGATTGTAGGAAACAAAAAACCAATCCC
>CAYJXH010000090.1:0-4851 GCA_964373975.1 uncultured Nitrospirota bacterium
GGGGCTGTCCTAACCGCAGGGGCGCGGAGCCCCAGCCCCCGGAGGAAGCGGGAGGGGGAGTTCCAATGTGTTTGCCCGTATAGTCTGCGGGATTCTGCGTAGGTCAGATAGAGGCGTGATCGGGCGCGGGTCATTCCCACATAGCAAAGACGGCGTTCCTCTTCCATTTCTTTGGGTTCAGTGAGCGCGCGCGCATGAGGGAAGACGCCTTCTTCCATTCCGACCATAAAGACCGTTTCAAATTCCAGTCCTTTGGCCGAATGCAAGGTCATTAAGGTCACAAACGATTCGGCTGATTTATCGCCAGTTTCATTGGAGATTAAGGCAATTTGATCTAAAAAGGCTTTATATAATTCCACACCCTCTGGAAACGTCTCTGACCCTTGTTGAGCAAACTGTTCGGCCGCAGAGATAAACTCCATAATGTTTTCTTTGCGCCCTTCCGCCTCTGCTTTTTCCTCCCCAAAGTCGTTGCCGCCAATGGCCGTAAGATATTCCGTTTTCTCAAGGATAAGCCGTAACAAATCCGCAATCGGCAGTTTTTCCATCTCGGAGCGGCACTGCTCCATCAATTTATGAAATGAGATTAAGCCGCGTTTTCCTGCCCCGGTTGTCATTTGCGAACAAGCCGCCATGCCCACCGCCTCGTAGAGCGAGACTTGTTCCAGTTCGGCGTTGGCAATAAGTTTTTGTAGCGTGACCTCCCCAATACCGCGTGGCGGCGTGTTGAGAATTCGTTTGAGACTAATCTCGTCTTCCGGGGAAACAATGACACGAAGATAAGCGATCAGGTCTTTTATTTCCTTTCGTTCGTAAAAACGAATTCCCCCGAAGATGACATACGGAATGCCTTTGTTGCGCAAACCCTCTTCGATAACGCGGGACTGGGCATGCGTTCGGTAAAGAATACAGAAATTAGACAACGACTGACCGCTTTTTCGTTCGACATCAATAGTCTCTCGAACAAAAATAGCCTCTTCTGTTTCGTCTAAAACCTGCTGTACAAAAATGGGCTCTCCGGCAGAATTCTCCGTCCATAACTTCTTTGCCTTGCGTTCTTTATTTTCAGAAATAACGATAGAAGCCGCAGACAATATCGCTTGGGTGGAACGATAGTTCTGGTCTAAGACAACGACTTTGGTGTCGGGGAAGTCGCGTTCGAATTTGAGTATATTCCCCACATCGGCCCCGCGAAACGCGTAGATAGACTGGTCGTCATCCCCCACGACACAAAGATTTTTGGCCGCGCCGATCAAAAGACGAATCAGCCGATATTGGGCATGGTTGGTATCCTGATACTCATCAATCATCAGGTATTGAAACTGTTCCCGATAGCGTGCGAGCAGGTCAGGTTGCGTTGTAAAAAGTTTAATGGTGAGGCCGATTAAGTCGTCAAAATCAATCGCCTGAAACCCCATTAACTTTTCTTCATAGAGGGTATAGACCTGTTTAATTTTTTCCTGCAGGAGCGATGATGAATACCCTGCTTCATATTGAGAGGGAGAAATCAGTTGGTTTTTGAGCTTTCCAATGTAGCCTAAAATTTTTTTGGGCGGGTAGAGGGCATCATCAATGGCAAGATCAGAAAGACACAATTTAATCAGTGCGGTTTGATCCTGCGCGTCATAAATAACAAAGCTGTTTTTAATGCCAATCAGGTGGCTATCCTTCCGCAACATTCTAAGACAAGCCGAATGAAACGTCGAGACGAAAACCTGTTTTCCCCTTGGCCCGGGAAGAAGTGCTTCAACGCGCCCTTTCATTTCTCCCGCCGCCTTATTTGTAAATGTAACGGCGAGAATCGTTTCCGCTGGAACGCCAATCGTGTCTACGAGATAGGCAATCCGATGCGCAATAACGCGGGTTTTTCCAGAGCCTGCGCCGGCTAAAATAAGAAGCGGCCCTTCGGTATGGAGCACGGCCTCTTGCTGTCTAGGATTTAAGTCTTTTAGAAGATCAATACCAATCATTGTAAGCGGCTTTACGGTATCACCCTGGTTGTACTATAGTCAAAAATAACCTTCTCCTTATGAATAGACAGTCCCGTGCTGAACTTTTTATTTTTGCCTCCACATTCTTATGGGGAAGTGCGTTTGTTTTTCTTAAACAGGGTCTTATTCATTTTTCTCCATGGATGACGCTGGCAATACGGTTTTCCGTCAGTGCATTGTTTTTTCTTCCTTTTTGCCTTAGATATTTTTACAAGATCAATAGCACGCTACTCAAAGACGGTTGCTGGCTGGCTTTTTTAACCTTTACAGGTTTCGCTCTCCAAACAGTCGGTCTTTTGTATACGACAACCTCACACTCCGCTTTTATTACAAGTACGATGGTTGTTTTCACCCTCTTTTTTGACCACCTATTTTCAAAACAGAGACCCGAAATCGCCCCTGTAATCGGCATTGGCATTATTTTTATCGGATTGTGGCTCTTGATCTCACCTTCCCAAACGGGTGTCAACACGGGGGATCTGCTGACGCTGTTGTGCGCCGTTCTCTTTGGACTCTACACTGTTGAGCTGGGTCGAATCTCTAAACGGCATCCGCCCTCGCTTCTTATCTTTGTTGTAATGACTTTTTGCGCCGTTTACGCGTTGATGGGTTCAGGCGATATTTCATCGGTTTTCTTACAACCGCCTTCTGCGCTTTGGGGACTGCTTATCCTTGCTATTTTGGGAACAGCAACGCCGATGTATATTCAGATGCGTTATCAAAAAGAGACCACGCCCACACGGACAGCAATTATCTTTACGATAGAGCCTCTTTGGGCTACGATCTTGGGCTATCTTGTGTTTGACGAACGCATGGGATTTTTTGGCATTGTGGGCGGCGGCCTAATTATTGTTGGAATTCTCATTGCGGAATTGTGGAGAAAGCCTAAGCCCGCAAATGGTGCCTAAGGAATCTAGCCAAAATAACTTCCCTGAACGGTTTAACATCCGTTCACCCTGAGCCTGTCGAAGGGAGATGGTTCGACAAGCTCACCATGAACGGCTTAAGGTAAGTTATTGTGGCTAGATTACTAATTACTCAACCGTTACGCTCTTGGCAAGATTCCTCGGTTGATCCACGTCACTCCCTTTTTGCACGGCAATGTGGTATGCGAGCAATTGCAAAGGGATTGTTGCGATGATTGGACTTAAATAGACGGAAACTTGCGGGAGAATAAACATCTCTTCGACCGCGACGTCCGGCGATGGATCGTCGGTAAAAAGCAACACCTTGCCGCCCCGCGCCTTAACCTCCATCATGTTGCTGATCACCTTCTCATACACATGATCTTTGGGCGCTAGCAAAACGACTGGCATATTTTCATCTATGAGCGCGATTGGCCCATGTTTCATTTCTCCAGCGGGATACCCCTCGGCATGAATGTAGGAAATCTCTTTTAATTTCAGCGCCCCTTCCAGCGCAACCGGATATTGAATGCCGCGTCCTAAATAGAGAAAGTCTTGGTACCGAAATGACCGCTTCGCGATCTCTTCTATTTTGCCTTCCTCTTTTAACAACTCCTCTATTTGCTTGGGAAGACAAATAAGCTGGGCGATCAGTTCTCGTCTTGCCTCTACGGGAAACGTCCCTCTTTTTTCTCCTAAGTGCATTGCCAATAAGATCAGCCCTGTGATTTGGGTGGTAAAGGCCTTGGTGGAGGCCACGGATATTTCAGGCCCTGCATGGGTATACAGACTCGCGTCGGCCTCGCGGCTAATACTGCTTCCTAAAACATTGCACAGCGCAAGCGTATAGGCCCCTTTACTTTTCGCTTCCCGAACCCCGGCCAGGGTATCCGCCGTCTCCCCAGATTGAGAGATGGCAATGACCAGATCGTTCTTGGTTAAGTACGGGTTTCGATAGCGGAACTCCGAGGCAATATCCACTTCAACCGGAAGTTTTCCCATCGCCTCAATGATAAACTTCCCAACCAAAGCCGCATGCCACGAAGTGCCACAGGCGATTAACACCACGCGATCTATCTTTTCAGGAAGAACCACCTCATTAAGATAGACCTCCCCCGTTTCAGGATTGACTCGGCCCCGAATGGTATCCGCAATCGCACGCGGTTGTTCGTGGATTTCTTTCAGCATAAAATGGCGATACCCCCCTTTTTCCGCCATGACAGGATCCCACGAAACGGTCGTGATGGGCTTGTCTACCACAACGTTTTGTAGATTTTTTATTTGCAGTCCGTTGTTGCTTAAAATGGCCATCTCGCCGTCGTCTAAATAAATGACCTCCCGCGTGTAGGGTAAAAAGGCGGGGATATCAGAGGCCACAAAAAGCTCCTTATCCGCGCCTATCCCAATAACAAGCGGACAGCCGGATCGCACGGCAATAATTTGGTTTTGATCCTTTTCTAACATGACACAGATCGCATACGATCCGCGCACCATGCCCATCGCTGAATAAATAGCCTGTTCCAGATTTTGGGTTTCCTGATACCGGTCGTCAATGAGTTGGGCAAAAACCTCGGTATCGGTCTCGGATGTAAAGGTGCGTCCTTTTGCCTGCAATGTTTTTTTCAAAGCAAGGTAGTTTTCAATAATCCCGTTATGGACCAAGACTAACGGCCCCGACCGATGCGGATGCGCGTTGGTTTCGGAGGGTCGCCCGTGCGTGGCCCAGCGGGTATGCCCAATGCCGACTGTTCCATTAGATTGCTTGCCATGGAGACAATCTCTTAGGGAAGAAAGTTTTCCCATAGACCGGGTAATCAAAAGCTTTCCGTTTGAGAAATAGGCAAGGCCAGCGGAATCGTATCCGCGATATTCCAGTCGGCTCAAACTATCCACAGCCGTTTCAATCACGTCTCGATTGCCAACATATCCGATAATACCGCACATAATTTTACTCC
>CAYJXH010000090.1:4951-6586 GCA_964373975.1 uncultured Nitrospirota bacterium
GTCTGCTTTCCGCGCGAGAGGGCTAACGAATCGGGTTCCACATCTTTTGTAATGGTAGAGCCTGCGGCAATCAACGATCTTGCCCCAATGGTCACAGGCGCAATAAACTGGGTATCGCTCCCCACAAAGACATCATCTTCGATCACGGTCTTATGTTTTCTCTTGCCATCGTAGTTGCAGGTAATGGTCCCCGCCCCAATGTTGACGCGCTTCCCAATAGTCGCGTCGCCCAAATAGGTCAAGTGATTGGCCTTCGACCCTTCTCCCAATTCGCTCTTTTTAATCTCGACGAAATTTCCCACCTTGGCCCCTTTTCGCAGAATCGTTCCGGGCCTGATATGCGCAAAGGGGCCGACGGTCACATTGGACTCAATAATCGCCTCTTCAATAACAGACTGATCTTTAATGAGCACATCCGCTTCCAACTGACTGTCTTTAATTCGACACGCGTGGAGGACACATCGTTCCCCAATTTTTGTATTCCCTTCAAGCGTCACGCCCGGATGCAGAATGGTGTCTGACCCAATGATAACCTGTGCATCAATCCGAATCCGATCTGGGTCAATTAAAGTCACACCGGCATCCATCCAGTGTTGGCCTATTCGTTTTTGAATGACCTTTTCCGCACGCGCAAGATCGGCACGACTGTTGATTCCCAACACTTCTTCTGCATCGGTCTTGAACGCAAAAACGCGCTCCCCTGAATCTCTTGCGATTTTTATGATATCGGTTAGGTAGTATTCTTTTTGTGCGTTTTCTGGCGATATTTTGTGAAGCGCGTCAAAAAGAAATTGGGACGCTACGATATAAGTGCCGGAATTGATCTCTTGTATTTTGCGTTCTTCCTCCGTGGCGTCTTTTTCTTCCACAATGCCGCTCACCAAACCCTGTTGTAGTCGAATAACGCGGCCATAGCCTTTGGGATTAGGAAGATCAGCGGTCAGAAAGGTGATGGTTGCCTTTTCTTTTAAATGCGTTTCCCATAAAGCAGTCAAGGTTTCAGGCAAAATAAGCGGGGTGTCCCCATTTAAAATAAAGACAGGGCCTGTGAAACCTTTCAGAAGCGGTTCTGCCCGCAAAACGGCATCGCCCGTTCCAAGTCTCTGTGGTTGAAGAATGGTTTGGGGCAACGTGCCCTGCGAAACGGGTCTTGCCGCCAATGCCTTCTCAACTTGTTCTGCCTTGTGGCCAACCACGACGATTATTTTCTGAAACAGATTGCGCTGTGCAAGATTTAATGGGTAGGAGAGAATCGGAACACCCCCCAAAAGATGAAGCACCTTTGGCCGTTGAGACTTCATCCGTTTCCCCTCGCCTGCGGCCAAAATGATTGCAGTGGGCAGTACGACCTCTGCGGAAAGATTCAGTAGGTTCACGGGGTTCATGGGGTTCATGATGGGCATCGTAACGATTTATATGTTCTATTGCAAGACCCCATTCAGGAATGGCGTTGTTAAAATCGGCTCCTCTTCAAATAATAGAAGCATCCCGATAATCCAGCAATGAATCCTGTTCCAAAAATAGTGACAAGCTGACGCTGAAATTCCATGCCGCCGCCTTTAATAACAATGAACACCATGATGGCCGAGAAACTCCCCCACGCAAACCACCAGCCAAAATACTTCATTGCGATAA
>CAYJXH010000091.1:0-6584 GCA_964373975.1 uncultured Nitrospirota bacterium
AACAAACTTGTCATTGATAACGGCCTCCTTCAGTAGATGTTTCACTCGTTCGTCCTTACCCAGATTTTCTGTCCCGCAGGATCCGCCGGGGAGAACGACCATATCAAATGGGCTGAAATTAACTTGATCCATTGAGACATCGGCCAAAACCTGCACCCCGCGCGCTCCGGAAATTGGGCCTTGTACGGTTCCCGCCATAACAACATGGATCCCCGCCCGACGCAAGATATTCACCACGGTAATCGCTTCGATCTCTTCAAATCCGGGGGCTAAAAGAACAAGAACTTGTTTTTTCATTCGTCTCCGAGAAAGATTTTTAGACAAGCGCTAACGATGTAAAATGGCAAAAAGGGATGGGAAATCCCGTTTCCGTCGGGGCCGATGTCTCCCTAAAACGCTTCTCCGAAGGCAACCTTGCCTACCACGTTCCCTTGATAAGCGGAGACGCGGCGTTCGAAAAAGTTGGCCAACTCCTGAACGTCTTGCAAGTCCATAAAGCCAAACGGGTTTTTGGACCCAAAGATCGGCGCAATATCTAACGATTTAAGGCGCTGATCTGCGACAAATTGCAGATACTGCCGCATATCAAAAACCGAAAGCCCTGCAACCCCTTGCTCTAGGGCATCAGAAGCAAAAAGCAGTTCGCATTCCACCGCATCCTTTACCATGGCGACAACCTGACCTTTGAGTGTCGCATCAAAAAGAGACGGGTCTTCCCGTCGTATGGTTGCAATAACCTCGTAGGCAAAGGCAATGTGGGCACTTTCATCGCGAAAGACCCAATTGGTTCCGGTCGCTAAACCGTTCAGCAGACCTTTAGAGCGCAGAAAAAAGACATACGCAAACGCGCCAAAGAAAAAAAGCCCCTCAATGCAGGCGGCAAAACAAATGAGATTTAACAGAAACCTCTGACGATCTTCCCTCGACCGAATTTCATCCATGCTATAGATCGAGTTGATCCATTTAAAGCAGAAATCGCCCTTTTTCTTGATGGAGGGAATTTTATCAATTGCAGAAAAGGCCAATGCCCGACTCTCAAGATCGGGGAGATAGGTATCGAGTAAAGTAAGATAAAACTCAATGTGCAAAGCCTCTTCATAAAGCTGGCGCGAAAGATAAACCCGCGCCTCCGGGGAGTTAATATGCTTATAGAGATTGATGACGAGATTATTTGAAACCACCGAATCCCCCGTTGCAAAAAAGGCAATCAGCCTGTGAATAAGGTGCTGTTCCGAAGGCTTCATTCGCGTGTGCATATCCACAACATCGGTTGAAAAATCTACCTCCTCCACCGTCCATGTATTTTTGATCGCGGCCTTATACATCTCAAAGAAAATGGGATATTTCATGGGCCGAAGCGTGAGATTTATACCAGGGTCTAAAATCATATTAACCGCAAGCCTCGCACGCCGTGGGATTATCGAGAGAACAGGCAACGCTTGCGTTCTCTTCAGCGAGAATGGTCGCATTAGCTTGTCCAGCCATATAGGGAGCCGCCGCATTCGTCACCGTCACCTTGGCAATTTCTGTTGCAGGGCGGGATCGCAAATAATAGGTGGTCTTTAGCCCCCGCTTCCATGCGTGCATATACATGGAGGATAATTTTCCGATGGTTGGGCTTTCAATAAAAAGGTTGAGCGACTGGCTTTGATCAATAAACGGGGCGCGATCCGCCGCCATATCCACAAGAGAACGCATGGGAATCTCCCACACGGTGCGATAGATTGCCTTGATCTTTTCGGGGATTTCAGTAATCCCTTGAATGGAGCCGTCTGCAAGTTTGATCTGGTTCCGAATATCTTCCCGCCATAAACCCAAAGCCTTTAACTCCCGGACAAGGTATTGGTTGACTTGAAGAAAATCACCAGAGAGCGTCTCCCGCCGAAATAAATTGGATAACTGCGGCTCAATACACTCATACCCGCCGATAATGGAAGCAATGGTCGCCGTTGGGGCAATGGCAATCAGAAGCGAGTTGCGCAATCCTGTTGTTGCAATTTTCTTCCTTAGGCTCTCCCACCTTGCGGTATCTTCAGGAACAACATTCCAGTGGTCAAACTGCAAAACACCGCCTGCCGCACGGGTTTCCGAAAAAGAAGGATGCGGGCCATAGATCGCAGACAGATCAGACGACGCCGTGAGGGCATGAAAGTAAATCTCTTCCTGTATTTTTTTGGATAACGCGCACGCCTCCTTCGAGTCAAACGGAAGCTCCAACTGAAAAAACAAATCCTGTAATCCCATCACACCTAAGCCTACCGGACGCCAGCGAAAATTGGAATTTGCCGCCTGTTCAATGGGATAAAAGTTAATATCAATGACGCGATCTAAATACAAGACGGCCAAAGCCACATTGGTCGCCAATTTTTTAAAGTCAAATTCACCCCCTGTAACATAACGCGACAGATTGATCGAGCCCAGATTGCAGACGGCGGTCTCCCCTTCGGAAGTCACCTCAACAATTTCGGTGCAAAGATTCGAGGAGTGAACAATATTCCCAGACAGGCTCTGATTGGACTTTAAGTTGCAACTGTCTTTAAAAGTCATCCAGCCGTTTCCGGTTTCCGCTAATGTCTTCATCATTTTCGCGTATAAATCGCGCGCCTTAACCTGCCGCTTATAAAGCTTGCCTTCCTCCACCGCAAGATACGCTGAATCAAACGCCTCTCCGTAAAGATCGGTTAAATGCGGGGCATCTTTTGGATCAATGAGAGACCAAATGCCATCCTCCTCAACGCGCCGCATAAAAAGGTCAGGAACCCAATTGGCCAGATTTAGATTATGCGTCCTGCGGGCCGAATCACCCGTATTGTTGCGTAATTCCAAAAACTCTTCGATGTCGGAATGCCACGTCTCAATATAAACACAGCATGCCCCTTTTCGCTTGCCGCCCTGATTCACCGCAGAGACAGAGGAATCGAGCGTTTTTAGCCACGGCACAACGCCATTGGAATGGCCATTGGTGCCGCGAATGAGCGAGCCGCGCGACCGCACCCGATGGTAAGCAACGCCAATGCCTCCCGCGAATTTTGAAAGCCTTGCGATATCGGTATACTTTTGATAGATGGAGTCGAGGGTGTCTTTGGGCGAGTCTAGCAAATAGCAAGAAGACATCTGGGGATGCCGTGTACCCGAGTTAAAAAGGGTGGGGGAACTGGGCATATATTCAAACGTCGAGATCAGTTGGTAAAACCGAATGGCCTCGTTGACCGTTTTAGAAAGCCCGGACGCAACGCGCATAAAAAAGTATTGCGGCGTTTCAATGATCTCCCGGGTAACGGGGTCTTTGAGAAGGTAACGATCATAGACCGTGCGAAGCCCGAAATATTCAAACAGGTCGCAATTCTCTTCGTGGATTGCGTCGTTGAGCTTTCGCGCATTCGCTGTGACAAACAAGGAGACCTCATCGGAGATAAGCCCCATCCGAAATCCTGCCGCAATGGATTGCGAAAAAGAATGGACATCCTGATTGGAAACCTCTTTTTCAATGTAAGTAGACAACAAACGCGCCCCAAGCTTGGAATATTCCGGCTCCTCCACAATAAGCATAGAAGCGGTTTGAATGGAAAGATTATCCAATTCTTTCGTGGTTGCGCCATCGTAAAGACCGCCGATCGTCTTTGTGGCAACCTTAAGCGAATCAACGTGCGGCAATCCCACGCAACGGCGCGCCACGGCACGCACAATTTTGTTTACATCCACGGGTTCAAAAGAACCGTCCCGCTTTCTCACCTGCATAGTTGCAGGGGTCGTTTCCCCCGTGGAGACTAAAGAATTGGAACCGGACGAAAGCGAATCAATCGGCGAATATTCAACATCGGTTGGCATAGGAATCTCCTTATAATAAATAAAAACAGGTGTCTTACGAACTAGGACGCTTTGCGTCTCTCAAGGTCTGCCCGAACGATTTTTGCCGCTTCAACCATGGCAATAAGCGCAGGCCGAACCTCTTCCCATTTGCGCGTTTTAAGGCCACAGTCGGGATTCACCCAAAGATTCTTCGGATCAATCACACCGAGCGTCTGGTTCAGCGCAAGAACCATTTCTTCTTGGGTCGGAATCCTTGGCGAGTGAATATCATAGACTCCCGGCCCAATTTCGTTTGGATATTTAAACTGTATAAAGGCATTTAAGAGTTCCATCTGCGACCGCGACGCCTCGATGGAGATAACATCGGCGTCCATGGCGCTAATGGACTCGATAATATCGTTGAAATCGGAGTAGCACATGTGCGTGTGAATCTGCGTTTCATCGCCCACGGCAGAGGTTGCAAGGCGGAAGCCGTCTACCGCCCACGATAGATACGCAGGCCAACGATCACGGCGAATCGGCAATCCCTCACGCAGGGCGGCCTCGTCAATTTGAATAATACCAATACCCGCAGACTCTAAGTCGCGCACTTCATCCCGAATGGCAAGCGCGATCTGAAGACAGGTATCACTCAACGGCTGATCATTGCGGACAAACGACCATTTCAAAATAGTGATCGGCCCCGTCAGCATTCCCTTCACAGGCAATTTTGTAAGCGATTGCGCAAAACGCGCCCATCGAACGGTCATCGGTTCTGGCCTTGCCACATCGCCGAAAATAATCGGGGGCTTTACACAACGAGACCCGTAGCTTTGCACCCAGCCGTTTTTAGTAAAGACAAACCCAGAAAGCTGTTCCCCAAAATACTCCACCATATCATTTCTTTCGGCTTCGCCATGCACCAAAACATCGAGTCCAATCTCCTCCTGAAAACGGATGACCTTCTCTATTTCAGAACGCAAGACCGCCTCATAACCGCTTTGACCTAGCGCAGAAGTTTTATAGGCGGCACGCGCCTCTCGAATGGCTGTCGTTTGCGGAAAAGAGCCAATCGTCGTGGTCGGTAAGGCAGGCAGATGATAGGTTCGGGCTTGAACACCCTGTCTCACAGAATGCGGACTCTTACGGATTAACATCTCTGGCGTAACCTCTTTCATCCGCTTCCAAACCGCTTCATTATTTATTTTTGACGAGATTTTCTTTTGATCCATGACTTGCTTGTTGGCCGCGAAGATCTCTTTCACGGCAGACTCTCCGCTGTTGATCGCACGCGTAATAAGCGCGACCTCTTGCACCTTTTCCTTGGCAAACGCAAGCCAACCAAAAACCTCTGAATCAAGATCCGTTTCTCCTTCCAAAGAAACCGGAACATGAAGCAGAGAGCAAGAAGGCGCAATCACAACCCTTTCCGTCCCAAGAGCAGACACCGCATGCGCGACTTGTTTATAGGCCTGTGTAAGATCGGATTTCCAGATATTCCTGCCGTCCACAACGCCAAGCGAAAGGGTTAGCGTTTTAGGCGACTTCAAAAGCGCGGTCTCCAACTGATCGGGCGCAGTTACAAGGTCTAAATGTACGCAAGCAACAGGAAGATTTAACACGGCCTCTAATCCGGCACCTAGCCCTTCAAAATAAGTCGCAATCGAAATCCGCAGGCCACCGTCTCCTGCGAGGACACCGTGCCCTGCGACCCCGCTCGACACCGCCGAAAGCTTGTTATAGGCCTGAATCAACGCGTCCGTAATCTTTTTGTCCATGCCAAAGACCAAGGCTGGCTCATCGAATTGAATCGTCTTTGCCCCTGCTTGGGCCAATTGAGAAAGGACATCTTCATAAACAGAAAGTAACGAGGGAAGTAATTCGTATTTGTCAAATCCCAAACCCTTTCCTAACGCAAGAAAGGATACAGGCCCTAGCAATACCGGGGTTGTAAGAATTCCAAGCGCTTTTGCCTCCAGAAATTCATCTATCGGCTTTGTTGCGGCTATGGAAAACTGCTGGCCTTTTTCAAACTCTGGAACAATATAGTGGTAATTTGTATCAAACCACTTGGTCATCTCCATTGCGGGAACGGCCAGTCCCTTTACTGAATCGTTATAGCCACGGGCCATTGCAAAATACTGATCAAGGGAACTTAAATGCCCCAATGAACGGAAACGGGCAGGAATCGCTCCGACCATCACGGAGAGATCTAATACGTGGTCGTAGAACGAGAAATCGTTAGAGGGAACTTGGTCTATGCCTGATTCCTGCTGAAAAAGCCAGTTTTCCTTTCGAATGGATTGCCCCAGACTACGCAATTCCTGCTCTTTTATCTTTGCCGCCCAATACCCCTCCACCCCCTTTTTCAGCTCTCGTTTACCACCTATTCTTGGAAACCCTAGATTTGAAGCAATGGCCATAACGTCCCCCTTATTTATTTTAAATTTTCCAGAAATCCTAAAAGAAAATCACCGCCCCTTTTATAGCAAAGTCAGAAAATCTTGTCAAGGACAACAATCTTTTTATATAACAATATATAGTGTTACATACCATTACGAGCCACATGATATTGATATAAAATAAGAAATAAAATTGTAATAGAAAAAGAAAAATATCTGCTGATTCGTTATTTGAATTGAGATTAAGAGAACATTATTTATTATATTTTGAAATTTGACTTATTGCGTCTTTATTTGCTATTTTAACCTCTATTTTTATGGAGCATATCGTTTCCGTCGTAAACTAGGTTCTTAAATATAAAAACCAATGAAGTTATTTTTGAAGTCATTTTT
>CAYJXH010000092.1:0-1967 GCA_964373975.1 uncultured Nitrospirota bacterium
TTTAGATTGCCCACTCTTTCTTGAGCCACTTAATAAATAAAAGAGATTCCCATTTTTTTACAAATTTTTGAAAGGGAACTATCATTGGTTATTAACTTTGCTTCATTTCTTCTGGCCAAGATCGCGTAAAGCATATCATAGACAGAATGCTCATTTCGAATGCTTTCACCTAAGGCTTCTTTCCAAAGATCCTTAGAACTGATAAAATCATCTATCATGTTGATTCCATCTTCAACATATTGTATGCAGTCATCATGGTTAATAATATTGGCTCTATAATATTTCCATAACACATTTGTAATTTCAGAAATAAACAAATCAGGTGCAATAACCCAAGAGGACGATTGAAAGACAGTATTAAATTTTTCTTTTTTATCTTTTTTTAGAATGATTTCAATTGCCGCGTTGACATCCAATACAGCAATCACCGATTTCTATCCTCTCGAATCAATGCAACCGCATCTATTTTTTGAACGCCACTGGGGATGATACGGTTATTAATTTTGTCTAAGAGTTGTTTTCTTCTTTCGATATTGGGTTGATCTTGTTGAAGACCTTTTTCCAATAGAACAACTATTTGTTGAGCAATCGTTCTATTTTTCTTTCTGGCAACCAAAGTAATTTTCTTATAAATGTCTTCTGGACAATCTCGAACCTGTAACAGTGGCATATCGCACCCCCTACATACAATTTACAGCCTTATGTATGCTATTGTCAAATTCTATTACTATTCCAGCCCTTCTAGCCATCGGGACTGAAACTCTTCGTAGGAGATCAATAGGGCGCTTTGCATTGCTTCGTCAATATTCTGTTTTACGGCAAGGTCTTCTATGAGCATCTTGAGCCGCCAGATTCCAAATCGTCCTACTAGAAATTGAACGGCAGATAGGCTTTCAGCGTAAGCAACCTGTACGACCATCGGGTCGTTGATTCCCATAAAAGAACCCTGTAATTGGGAAAGCGGAATGACCCCTTTTTTTCCATTTTGTTTTACCAATGCCTTGAGCAACAAGCCATCATCATTTCTACTTCTGGAAGGCTCAAAATATTGGGCGACTCCCTCATGCAGCCATACGGGGACAGCGGAGTTCATTCTTTCTCCCTTTTTAGAAACACCTCGGTCTGTCATCTGGTGAATAACCGCATGAACATATTCATGAAAAAGAATCTTCCGCAGTTGATCCATTTGGGTCTCAAATCCTTTGGTGGGCATGCGTATCTTTCCATCAAACACGCCGCCACTCCAAGCGGGCGCACGGGTTACATCAAAAAATTGCTGGCCTGTATAAAGAAAAACAATGATCTCTTCCGTGGGATAAAATAAAAGGGCACGGCCCACCTCCCCATACGCCTCTTCCAATGTATCTAAAACAAATTTATAAAGACTTCGGTTTTCCGCCCCTTCAAACTTAATCGTAAAATGCCGCGTTGATTCATGCGTAAATGCCTTGTGGGTCTTTTGCTCCTGATTTGCCTTTTCCAATAGAGATTTTATTTTTTCGTTGGCAGGCTCTTTCTCTAAAATCTTTTTCCACGCAAAAATCGCTTCAGGCAATTGATCACGCTTATAATAAAGATCGCCTAACAAAGCATAGCCGCGAAGATCGTTTGAATTCGCCTGAACCATTTTCTTGAGGGTCTCAATTGCTTCTGTCTCTTTATTCTGACGTATCAGAAGAGAGACCTTGTCATAAAGCATTTCGTAAGACGGGTCCGGCGGAAGGGGGCTAACATTCTCAACAAAACTAATCGTGAGAAAAAAAGGAAACAATAACAATAAGAATAAGATGGCACACTGCAAACGCCTAGTCATATTCCAGCGGTTATCGGTAACGCTCTCTTGGTTTGGGGGAATCGCACCATCGTTGGTACGCCTTCATATATTCTTCCAGAATTGCACTGTCTATCCCAATAATTTTGGCATATTGCTTTAGATAGCTCACGATATAAACAGGCGCAGGAAGAGA
>CAYJXH010000092.1:2067-6346 GCA_964373975.1 uncultured Nitrospirota bacterium
TAACGCCTGCAGTAAAGGGGGGCGGTAGAGGGGTCTGTGTGGGAATAGGCGCGGCCACATCTGCGAGGGCACCCACGGCGGAGGAGAGGAGCACCTCAATGGCGCGGTCGTACTTCACCCGTTTTTCAGGATGACTCAAGACAAGATACGCCTCTTCAATCTTATCAAGTATTCTTCCGCGTTCATTAAAATCAAATAAAGAATAAGTAGCCAGTGCGCCTTTACTATAGGTCGTTTTCGCCAACTCATACGCCTTTTGAATCTCTCCCCAAGAGGCCTTATAAGGAACTTCCAAAATCTGATAGTAATCTTGATTCTCTACACGTTTCATTGGATTCCCCCCACCCCTCTCCCGCCGCTTCGCGTCTCCCTCTCCCGCACGCGGGAGAGGGGTGGGGAGAGGGTGCCCCCTACATTTTTAGAATAGAATCTAATTTGAGTTCATCTTTATTCATTAAATTTGAAACGATGCGATCTAAACACCGCGCGGCAGATGCGTACGGACGCTCTAAGATAAGCGGCATTTTCTTTTTCGTTGCCATCCAGACATAGTCATCGTATTCGATATAACCCAGATAATCAACCTTAATGCCAAAATACTTCGCACAGGCACTGCGCATAGAGAACCCCAGCGTCATGTCATCCCGCGATCGAACTTGATTTACAATAATCTTTGGCGAAAAGGTTAAGACAGCCTCTTTCATCTTTTGTCCCATTTCGTTATCAATAGAGGCCACATGGTCAAGCAGGTCGTGCGGCGTTCTGATCCCCAGTTCGTTTTTCTCATTCATGGCCGCTGTAACCAGTTCTTTCACTTCGGGGTTTTTTGCCATTTTTTTAAAACGCCGGTAAAACGCGCTCTTGATAAACCGGTACGCATTTTCAATGGATGTCGGCTCTGGCAATACCGACAAAATGCCCGTATCCGCAGAAAGAAAAAAGTCAAGCAGGGTAAACCCTGTCCCCGCGCCCAAATCTAAAATAATATATTCAAACGGAAGGTCTTGAATCCTTCGGATAAGCCGGTTTTTCTGGGTATGCTTGGGGTTGGCGATCTCAAGAAAATCACACGCCCCGGAAATTAGCATCAGGTTAGGCAAATCGGTTGGCGTAAGAATCTTATCAATTGATTTAATCTTCCCGTTGACAAAATCCGACAAGGTCGCTACTGGCTCGACGCCTAGAAAGGTATGCAGATTGGCACAGCCAAGATCGGCATCAACTAATAGCACCCGCTTCCCCATTTTGGACAAGGCCACACCAACATTCGCGGCAATAAAGCTTTTGCCAGTGCCCCCCTTCCCACCCCCAATCGCCCACATCTCTTTCTTGGAAGATTTCAGCTCTTCAAAAAGGCCCGGCAAGACTGGCACGATCTCTTTCTGTTTTTTCGCCATTAGGCCCTCTCACTTCCAGCAACGGTCATCTGGGAGATTTTAAGCGTAGGCGCGGAAACCCGTTTAAATCGGGAGAAGTCGTTCCCAACGCATTCGATATTCAGGAGCATCTCTTTTAAATTTCCGGCTATCGTAATCTCCTCAACGGGATAGGCCAACGCCCCATCGCTAATCCAGATTCCCACCGCGCCTTGCGAATAATCACCCGTAACGGTATTAACCCCAAAGCCAATAAGCTCGGTCACATAAAGTCCGGACCGCACTGACCCGATTATTTCCTCTGGCGAGGCAGTCCCCGGCAGAAGATGAAAATTAGAAACACCCACCGACGGGGAACTCCCAGCCCCGCGAGAGGCGTTGCCCGTAGAAGGAAGATTGAGTTTCTTCCCCGAATAGGTATCGAGTAGATAACTTTTTAATATCCCATTTTCCACAATTGTTTTTTGGGTAGAGGGAAGTCCTTCGCCATCAAAGGGTTTTGTTCCCAATCCATCGGCAAGGGTTGGGTCATCCAAAAGGGTAACGGCATCGGAAGCAATTTTCTCGCCGAGGCAATCCATCAAAAAAGAGGCCTGTTTGTAAAGCGCATAGCCAGAAAGCGCAGAGCCTAAACATGAAAACAACGAGGCCGCCATTTCAGGGTCAAACACCACAGGGACATTTTGGGTTGCGACTTTTCTGGCCCCCAACCGCCGAATCGTTCGCACGGCGGCTTTCGCCCCAACCGATTCAGCAGATTCCAAATCTTTATATTTTCTTCGTGACGAATACCAATAGTCCCTCTGCATCTGCCCGTTTTCAGTCGCAATAGGAGAGACCGACAAAGAGGAAGAAGAGGCGGCGTAACACCCCGAAAAACCGTTTGTCGCGGCATAGAGCACCGTGGTGTGCGAATTGCCGATACTGCCTCCTTCGGAATTCAGAATGCGCGGATCGGAGGAAAATGCCGCCTGTTCCGCGCGCAGGGCCATATCCATCTTCTCATCAATAGAGATACCGTCCACCTCGGAATCAAAAAGATTAAGCACGGGAATCTCTTTCGCACAGACAGAGGCCTCTGGAAGACCCGCATACGGATCCTCTGGGGAAATCTTTGCTAATCGGCAGGTATCATCAACAAGGGCATCGAGCGATTTTTTGGTGAAGTCGGACGTGGAGGTAATCGCGTGCCGCTTTCCAAAAAAAAGACGCAGGGTTAAACTTTTGCCCCGCGCATTGCTGACTTTTTCAATTTCCTTGAGCCTTACAGCGCCCTCAAACGCCTCCCCCTGCAGAACGAAAATATCGCCGTCTGTCGCCCCTTTGTCTCTGGCGGCTTTTAGAATATCTTGCGCTTGATCAAGCAAAAAAGACATTAGGCCGTGCCTCCTACCGTAATTTCAGAAATTTTAATCGTTGGCAGGCCCACCCCTACCGGAACCGATTGCCCTTCCTTTCCGCATGTGCCAACACCGGAATCTAACGCCAAATCGTTGCCGACCATCGTAACTTTTGTGAGGATGTCCGGCCCGTTTCCAATGAGCGTTGCCCCTCTTACGGGTTTTGTTATTTTTCCGTCCTCAATAAGATAGGCCTCGTTGGCAGAAAAAACAAATTTTCCAGAGGTAATATCCACTTGTCCTCCGCCAAACGAAACGGCATAAAGACCGCGCTTTACAGATCGGATAATATCAGAAGGTTCGGAATCGCCTGAAAGCATAAAGGTGTTGGTCATTCGCGGCATGGGGCTGTGGGCATAGCTTTCCCGCCTGCCGTTTCCGGTCAAAGGCATTTTCATTAAGGCCGCGTTTTGCCGATCAAAAAGATACCCTTTTAAAATCCCTTTCTCAATTAAAACAGTGCGAGAGGTTGGCACCCCCTCGTCATCGCAATTGAGCGACCCGCGCCGACCCGGAATGGTTCCATCGTCAATCACCGTGCAAAGATCAGAGGCCACCCTTTCCCCAAGTCGTCCCGAAAATGCTGATGTTCCCTTTCGGTTAAAATCGGCCTCCAGTCCGTGGCCTATCGCCTCATGCAAAAGTATTCCCGGCCAGCCCGGGCCTAACACCACCTCCATTGGCCCCGCCGGGGAATCTATCGCGGAAAGATTGATAATCGCCTGACGTGCCGCTTCTTTTGCGTAATACTCAAATCGGCGGATCGCACTGGCCGTGCCGCCTAAATCATCAGGAAGCCTTTCGGAAAAAAAACTAAATTCGTGTCGTCCCCCGCCGCCAAAACTGCCCACCTCGCGCCTTCCTGATTCCTCCGCAATACAAGTCACGTTGAGCCGCATTAAAGGTAAGGTGTCCTGTGTCATCTCTCCTTTGGAGTTGACGATAAAAACCCTTTTGACCTCGGAGGCGTAAGAGGCCATCACCTTTTTAATGCGCGGATCACAGGCGCGTGCAACCTGATCGAGCAATTCTAATAGCCGCATTTTGTCCTCAATGGGCACATCCATTGGAACCGTTTCAACAGGGTAAAGGTTGTGTGGAGAAGCATGAGACTTTACGATGGGAACATTCTTGCTTTCCCCTTCATTGGCAATATATCGCGCAGTTTTGGCCGAGATCAGCAGGTTTTCTAACGTAATATCGTCTGAATAGGCGTACCCTGTTTTTTCTTCTGCAACGGCACGCACCCCCGCCCCTTGTGAGATATTTTTAGAAACCTTTTTAACAGTACCCTCCTCCAAACTAATCGCTTCGGAGGTTGAATATTCAAAATACAAATCGGCGTAGTCTATCTTCTTTCCCAATACCCGCCCCATAACCGATTCCAGAGAAGAGGATGAAAGATCATATTTTGTTAGAAAAAATTGTTCCGGCTCAATGGCTTGTCGCATAAGGCACTCCCGATCATTATAAGAGGAAGGGCTGATACTAGCATATTCTATT
>CAYJXH010000093.1:0-6343 GCA_964373975.1 uncultured Nitrospirota bacterium
GCGGGTTCATGTTGCCGATGTTGCTTGGCACGATGAAGGGGCTTACCGGTTCTTATGGGGGCGGCTTTTTGCTCTGTGCTGTCATGACACTTTCTTGCTTCTTGTCGCTTTTCTTCCGAAAAAATTCTGCTGAAAATGTGGCACGACAAAGCCAACAACAAGAAGATGACCACGTTCAAGTGAGGGTTTCTTTTGGCGGATAAACTGCGGATCGTTGTTGTTGGAAATGGAATGGCCGGGGTTGCCGCCGTTGAGGCCATCCTAAAGACCAAGAAAGGGGAGCGTCCCCTGCGAGGGCAACGTGCCCTGCGAGGGGAACGTCCCCCGCGAGAAGTCGCCATCACGATCTTTGGCGACGAATCTTATCCCAATTATAATCGTATTTTACTCTCGGACGTGTTGGCAGGGAAAACGTCGTTTGAGAAAATTGTCCTAAATACGCAAGCATGGTATACGGACAATGGCATTGATCTTCGCTTAGGTGTTTCCGTCAACGCGATTGACCCTGTTTCTAAATCCGTCATTGACGCCAATGGCCAAGCCACACCGTATGATGCCCTTGTTCTTGCAATGGGAGGACTGCCATATCTCCCGCCGATACTAGGGTCTGATAAGAAAAGGGTGATGGTTTTTCGGACGATGGATGAGACCAAAGAGATTGTAAGGCTTGCGCGGGAGAGTACCGAAGCGGTTGTTATTGGCGGGGGGCTTTTGGGGCTTGAAGCGGCACGCGGATTGATGAACTATGGGGTTTCCGTTTCTGTGGTGCATCTGATGGATCGCTTGATGGAGCAACAGTTGGATGACGTGGGGGCGTCGCTCTTAAAGCGGGAGATCGAACGGATGGGGATTCGAATTATCCTCAATGCCACGGCGAAAGAGATTGTTGGGGAGGAAGAAGTTTCCGGTGTTGTTTTGACAACGGGTGAGACGATCCCTTGTAACATGGCATTGATCTGCGCCGGAATTCGTCCCAACCTTGCGCTGACAAAAACGGCAGGAATTTTTGTCAATCGCGGCGTTTTGGTTGACGATCAGATGCGAACCAATGTGCCGGACATTTTTGCCGTGGGCGATCTGATTGAACATCGCCAAAAGACCTATGGCCTCGTTGCCCCGCTGAAAGATCAGGCCGCAGTGGTTGCAGACGCGATTATGGGAGAAGGCAAAAAAATGTATCACGGCACGGTCTGCGCGACCACGCTGAAAGTGGCTGGCGTGCGCGTAACCTCTGCGGGCAATTTTTACGGTGGCGGCATTTCCGAGGCCCTCTCTTTTCTGGACAGTGAAAAGGGCATTTATAAAAAATGTGTCTTCACGCGGAATCGTCTTGAGGGATTTATTCTGCTGGGAGACAACAAGGACAGCACACGCCTTTTTAATCTCATCGCAAAAGGGGAAGAGATTAAAAATAAAGGGGCGCTTTTAGGCGATCTCTCTATAGAGTGCGGAGAACTTCCTTCATCCGGTGTTTTTGCCATGGCCGATTCCGAGTTTGTCTGCAATTGCAACAGCGTCACAAAGGGGGAGATTCTGACGGCGATTAGGGAGAACGGATTAAAGACGCGGGAACAAGTGGCAACCTGCACGCTGGCCGGAACCGGCTGTGGTAGTTGCACGCAACTGGTGGAGGATTTGCTCATTGGCCCGCAATCCATTACGGCCTCTGCCATTACGGCCTCTGCCGCATTGATAAAGAACCCCTCTTCTCAAGGGGGCGTGGAGGCGATCAAAACGCTTGATCTTGAGAAGGTGAAGCAAGACGGGCTGGGCATTGATTTTGAGCGATTAAAAAGAGACGGGGCACGGGGGATGAGTGTAGAAGATCGTTATCGTCTTAAAACATACGGCTTTTGCGCCCAGAAACATCCGGGCTATTTTATGTTGAGACACCGCATTCCGGGCGGGGTTCTTACCGCTTCCCAGGTGGCGCACCTTGCGGTGCTCTGTGAGACCTATGGCCGGAATAATGCCCATATCACGGTGCGGCAGAATCTGGAACTGCATTGGGTTCGGGTGGAAGATGCGTTGGATATTTTTGAAAAACTTCGTAACATTGGGATCACGACCCGTTCGTCCTGCGGGCATACCCTGCGAAATGTTGTGGCCTGTCCGCACGGCACGATTGCGCCAGAAGGATTGCTGGATGTTGCGCCATGGGCCGCGCGCGTGAGCGATTATTATGTCTCACAATCGGCTTTAATCAATCCCACCATGCCCAACCGCATCAATGTTTATTTCTCATCGTGTCACGCGTGTAATGCCGATGCCGTTCTTAATGATATTGCGTTTGTTGCCGTCTCGCGTGACATGAATGGCATACAGGAGATTGGCTTTGAGCTCTGGGCGGGCGGTTCCTTGGGAACGCATCCCATGCTGGCTTTTAAAATAAGAGATTTTATTCCTGTTGCCGACTCGCTCGCGGCCTGTATAGCTATCTTTGAGATTCATACGAAATTTGGGGATCGGGCCAAGGCACGATCGCGTTTGAAATATCTGATTCAACAATGGGGGCGGGAGAAGTTTGTCGCAATGTTTGATAGGCTTTTTTTAGAGAAAAAATCTTTACCTGAAAATCTGGCCTTGCCTGCGATTACCCAGAACAAGCAAACGAATAAGCAAACGCCAAATCGGGTAGCACGTTTTTTTGCGTCCATTTTCTCATCTTTTCACAGCTCCAACGAGAGCTGTCCTAATCGTCTGGGCACGGTGCCCCAACGCCAACGGGGCTATGTCCGGTTGGTGGTGGATGTGCCTGTGGGAGAGATTAGCGCGGAACAGTTGGCCGCCGTGGGAAAAATCGCGCAACGGTTGGGAGACGGCCGTGTGTATTTCACAAAAAATCAGAATTTAGAATTGCATTGGATCAGGGCAGGACAGATCAAACGCGTAACCCGTTTACTCAATCGTGTTGGGCTTCATCTTAAAGGGACAGCCAATACATTAAATATTCTGGCCTGTCCCGGAACCGAGTTTTGTCCTCTAGCAATCACCAATGCCTTTGGCGCCGCGCGCGATGTCTTAAAATCTTTTAATCCTAATCATTCTGAAAAAGCCGCGCTTTTAAAATCAATCTCAATTCATATATCCGGCTGTCCGAATAGTTGCGCAAGACATCAGGTGGGTGATATTGGGTTGGCGGGAACACTGGTTGCCGTGGGCGATCTGCGATGGTATTCCTATCAACTCTTTCTGGGGGGGACAATGGAAGGCGGAATTATTTTAGGCGAGATGGTGCGTAAGGGAATTACGGACAAGATGATTGTTCCAACAATTGATGGTCTTCTGGATGTCGTGTTAGAGCAACGTAAGCCGGGGGAGACCTTTCAAGCCGTGGTTACCCGATTGACTCCCCAAAAAGTCGTGGCGCTTTTGGAGCCGAAACTTTCCCCCTATCTTCCAGAAGCGTCTCACGAAGTTGCAATGGCCATGGGTCTTGTGGAGGTTTCGTAAATGACAAAAATGATACAGGCGATTATTCGCCCTGAAAAAGAAGATGAGGTTGTTGCGGCGTTAGAAAAAGAGGGGATTTTCCCTTTTACCCGCCAGTCGGTTTTTGGCCGGGGTCGTCAGCGGGGGATAGAGGTTGGCAATGTCCGATATGAAGAGCTTGCCAAGGTCTGGCTCATGTTGGCCGTGGAAGAGAAAGAGTGTGACCGCGCCGTTTCCGCAATTAAAATTGCCGCTTGCACAGGCAACCCCGGCGATGGAAAGATATTTGTCGCAAGCCTGACAGAGGCCCGAACCATTCATCACGACGAATAGATTATTTGTGTACACTCCATAGTCGGTCGAAGGCTTCAACATATCGCTTGCTGATCTGTTCGATCACCTCTTTTGGAAGATGCGGCGCGGGGGATGTCCCATCCCAGTTTATCGAAAGGAGGTAATCCCTAAGATACTGTTTATCAAAACTGGTTTGGCTTCTGCCTTGTTGATAGCCGTCTTCTGGCCAGAATCGGGAAGCGTCGGGCGTGAGCAGTTCATCAATTAAGAGAACTTGATTCGTTAAAGGATCAAGTCCAAACTCCATTTTGGTATCGGCAATCAAAATGCCGCGATCTTTGGCGTAGGCCGCCGCATTCTTGTAAATAGAGAGGCTCTGCGTTCTGATTTCATTAGCTTGCGCCATTCCGATTTTAGCCGCCATCTCATCAAACGAGATATTGATATCGTGTTCCCCAATGGCCGCTTTCGTAGAAGGGGTAAAAATAGGTTCGGGGAGTTTGGAAGATTCACGCAGTCCTTCTGGGAGTTTTTGGCCGCATATTGTTCCATTATGGCGATACTCTTTCCAGCCGGAACCTGCAAGATAGCCGCGCACAATACATTCAACGGGAAGTGGCTTCGCCTTCTTAACCAACAGACTCCGTCCTTCTAATATCTCTCGATGCGGGTGGAGCCGTTTAGGAAAAGATTCAAAATCGCCCGTTATGATGTGATGGGGAACACCGAGTTCTTTTTCTAGCCAGCTAAACCAATGCAGAGAAATTTGCGTAAGCAGATGCCCCTTGCCGGGAATGCCGTCTGGTAAGATCACGTCAAAAGCCGATATGCGATCCGATGCCACCAATAGAAGGGTGTCCCCCAAGTCGTAGATATCCCGCACCTTACCTCTTTTGACGGGGGCAACTTTTATGTCTGTCGAAAGAATCACTTTCATAAGCCGCACAACCTCACAAGCGTTGCAGAACCTGCGCGATCATATTGCGCAATGGCTGTTTTCAAAAAATCTATTTTATTTTTCCACAAAGGATGGTCGCAAAGCGAATCTATATTTTCCGGCATACGATAACACCAGTTTTTTTCGGAGATTGTTCCCGGCCGATTGATCTCATCCGAAAGACCTAAGATATCTTGAAAGGGCAAGATGGCCATCACTGAACTGGCTGAAAGAAGTCTGCTGATGATCAATTGGTGCAACTTTTCTAAAAAAAGTATCTCTGGCGATAGGGGGTTTTCTTTGTCGAGCATGAACAAAAGAGATGACCGTTCAGAAACCGAAAGTTCGTTCCACCACACTGCCAGTGGCGTTGTATCGTGTGTTCCCGTTGTGGCAAGCGACAACCACGGATATCTCCTAGGATGCAGGTATGTTTTCCCCTCCCGCCCCAACGAGGCCGGTGCCTCCTGCCATCTCATAATTTTCATCCCCGGAATGTGGAGATTGTAAAGCTTTTCATTGACGAATGGCGGAATGACGCCCAAATCTTCCGCGACCAGCATGGCCTCTCCCGCTTCCTCAAGAAAAACCTCTAAAAACCGCTTTCCGCGCGCCTTTTGCGATGCCATATCCCCCGGCTCAAAATAGGGTTTTCCCTCCTTTGGAAAAACCCATGTACGAAAAAAACCGACCACATGATCCAGCCTTATGAAATCGTATAGTCCTCGCGCAAAGCGGATGCGTTGCCGCCACCATTGGCAATCCGTTTGTTCCATTTTTGAAAACGAGAACATCGGAAGCCCCCAGAATTGTCCCTCCTCGGTAAAGTCATCGGGCGGCGCCCCCACAAGGTCGCCCTCTGGAAAGAGGTCGGGATGACTCCAGACATCAGCGCTCTCGCGGCTAACCAAAAAAGGAATATCCCCCATGATGAAGATATTTTTGGATTTGGCGCGGGCTTTGACCTCTTGCCATTGCTCCCATGCAATCCACTGTAGATATTTGAAAAAGAGAAGCCGATCGCGCGATCCCTCCTTTAAATTAGAAAGCGCGGCGGCGTTCCGATTTTTAAACGGGTCAGGCCAATTGATAAAGCCGCCATGCAGTTCATGGATCAAACGAAAAAGAGCATACTCCTCTAACCATTCGGCTTGCGTTTCCATAAAAATCTGAAACGATTTCGCGCGATGCGAACTGCCGTTTTCTTTGAAATGTTCAAACATAATCTTGAAGACGCAGAATTTAAACGCCCGTATTTCTTCCCAGCAAACTTGGGGAGAAACCTGCCATTGCGTAAGATTCGATTGCGCGACTGCAACCTGCGCCGCGTCACTTTCACGAAAATCAATACAGGCATGAAGGGAGATATAGATGGGATCAAATGCAAAGGCGGTTAAGGCGTTGTAGGGGGAAGTTTCTCCGGGCGCGACTTCATTGATGGGAAGCAGTTGAAGGAGGGAGAGATGGGTTTTGGCCATAAAATCTATAAATGGCAGAAGGTCTAAAATCTCTCCGTTTCCGAAATTCTGTTGCGTGCGAATAGAAAAAAGCGGGATCATCACCCCCGCTACTTTTTTATTGAGACATAGATTCATGGAAGAAGTTTAACATTTTTTAGGTTCGGAAGCACTTCAGAATTGCCCTGCAGGTGACGAGAAAGATGAGCAGCAACCCAAAGGC
>CAYJXH010000094.1:0-6313 GCA_964373975.1 uncultured Nitrospirota bacterium
CATAGCTCAGTTGGATAGAGCACTTGACTACGAATCAAGGGGTCGGGAGTTCAAATCTCTCTGAGCGCAGGGGGGCACCGGCCCCCGGCCGGTATTAGCGGCCTCGTTGGGCCGCTGTCTGGAACAATATCCCTCTCTGTGGCAGGAGCTCGCCACATGTGCCCCTATCCCTTCTTCAAAACGGCTGATAATATATCAATGGGTACGGGAAAGATAATTGTTGAGGTTTTGTCGGTGGCAATGCCCGTTAGTGTTTGTAAGAAACGAAGCTGTATTGCGGCAGGCTCGGTACTGATAATCCGAGCGGCATCGGCTAATTTCTGCGAGGCCTCAAACTCCCCTTGCGCGTGAATAATCTTTGCACGCCGTTCTCGTTCGGCTTCTGCCTGCTTTGCAATGGCACGAAGCATCTCTGGGGGAAGATCAACGTTTTTGACCTCCACCGCAGTCACTTTAATTCCCCACGGCTCGGTCTGTTGATCAATCACCTTTTGTAACGATAGGTTGATATCTTCCCGATTTGCAAGCAGATCGTCTAGTTGTCCTTGTCCTAGAATAGAACGCAGGGTGGTTTGGGCAATTTGAGATGTGGCATAAAGATAGTTCTCCACGGTTAGAATCGCCTTCTGTTCGTCTACAACCCGAAAATAAAGAACGGCATTCACCTTGACGGTAACATTGTCACGCGTAATAATATCTTGTGGGGGGACATCCATCGTCACCGTGCGCAGGCTGACCCGTTCCATCTGATCCACAAACGGGATAAGGATTAAAATCCCGGGGCCATTTCCGCCAACGATGGCGCCATTTTTAAGCACCCTTCCAAAACGAAAGACAACAGCCCGTTCATATTCTTTCAATATCCGAAAGCCATTCACAATGATAAATAGAAAAAACAAAACAACAATAACAACTGGCAATGTAGCAATAGTAGACATACCCTCTTTCTCCTTTTTATTTTTTAATACCCTTTTTGACCCATAACGTTAATCCCGTCCTTTTAATGACCTCAATCTCTTCTCCCGCTAAAATTGTTTCCTCTGTTCTAGCCTGCCATAACTCTCCATGTATTTTGATTGTCCCTGCGGGCGTTAAATTGCTTTGTGCCACACCCATTTCCCCTATCAGTTCTTCTGTCGTCGGAAGTGCGGGCCGTACCTGCCATGCGGCTTTAACAATAAATACGAAAATAATCACAATAGGAACAATCGTGGCAAAAAGAACGCTAGGAGAGACGCGCAACGCAGGCAGGGGCGCGTCAAAGAGCATGAGTGATCCTATGAGCAATGCGGTAATCCCGCCCATAGCCAATACCCCAAAACTCGGCGTCATCGTTTCGGCAATCAAGAGGACAAAGGAAAGGATAATGAGCGCCACTCCGGCGTAGTTAACCGACAATGTCTGAAAGGCAAAAAAGGCCAATATCAAAGAGATTGATCCGAGCACACCCGGAAAGATTGCCCCGGGGCTATAGAGTTCCGCGATAAGGCCGGTGGTTCCAAGGAGCATCAGGATGTAGGCCACATTTGGATCGGAGATTGCCTTTAATATCTTATGCCGAAATCCAAGTTCCTGTTTAATTATTTTGGCCCCAGTCGTGGATAAAACAACTTCTCCTTTCGCCGTCTTGACTGTCTTCCCATCAATCTGCTTGATAAGTTCGGCTACATCTTTTGCGATAAAGTCTATTATTTTTAACGTTAACGCCTCTTTTTCTGTAACCGAGACCGACTTTCGCACCGCATCTTCCGCCCATTTTGGATCGCGGCCTCTTTGTTCTGCAATAGATCGGATGTAAGCGGCGGCATCGTTTTCGACCTTTTTTGCAGTCTCCTTATCCATCTGCTGTCCACCCATTGCCACGGGATGTGCCGCGCCAATGTTGGTTCCGGGGGCCATAGCGGCAATATGCGCGGCCAGCGCGATAAAGACTCCGGCCGATGCCGCCCGTCCGCCGCTGGGGGAGACATAAATAATCACCGGAACCTTCGATGCAATCATGGCTTTAATGATCTCCCGCATGGAGGTATCAAGCCCCCCCGGCGTATCTAACTGAATAATCAACGCCTCGGCCTTTGCTTGCTCTGCGTCTGCTATGGCATTTACAAAAAGCTCGGACGAAACGGGATTGATAATCCCTTCGTAGGTCAGAAGATGGAGGGGGGGGCGGCTGGTAGAGAGGGGGTCATCGGGGGCGGATAAGGCCTCTGTATTAAAAAGAAGAAGGAGTGAATAGACGATAGCGAGAAGAAGCGGCATGAGATGATCTTATCCTTCCGTAGAGAGACTGTCAATCATCCGCATTGCCTCATCAGGAATCTACTCGAAATGGATGTGGTTCATGCGGGCAATGCGTAACCTTGACATAAAAAGAGGGGGTGGGTATAATGACCTTGGTGTTTTGAATCTATCATGTTGGGGAACGTAATGCGAGCGGTTGCAGTAAAGTTAGGGGAAAAGAAGTGGCAAAAGAGAGACCATGAACTTGATCGGCGAGGGCTTCTTTTTGTGGTGTCTGCCCCTTCCGGCGCAGGTAAGACAACCCTTTGTAAAGATGTGATGCCTAAGGTTCCCAACTTGGCGCATTCCGTTTCTTATACGACCCGTTCCCCGCGAGAAGGGGAGGTAGAAGGCCAAGACTATTGCTTTGTTGACTCCGTTGTGTTCCGATCCATGATTGATAAAAATGAGTTTATTGAATGGGCAGAGGTTCATGGAAATCTCTACGGGACATCACGCAACGGGTTAATGCAGTATGTGGAACGCGGGGTAGATGTTATCCTCGATATTGACACGCAAGGCGCGGCGACACTTAGGAAAAATAGCGAAGGGATTTATATTTATATTCTCCCGCCCTCTCTAGGGGCGCTCGGCCAAAGACTGGTTGATCGCAACCTAGATCCGCAGGAAGAGATTGCAAGACGCCTTCAGAAGTCGCGGGAAGAAATATGGAATTACCGGCAATATGATTATGTCATCGTCAACGCGGAATTCAAAAAAGCCCTCAAAGAACTCGAAGCAATTATTTTGGCGGAACGCGTCCGCATGAAACAGATCAATCATTCATGGATTGAAGAAACATTTATCAATCAACATAGCAAGAACGTTCTCTCTTCTCTCCCTCTTCCGAAAACGGAAAAAGAGAAGAAGGGGGAAAAGCTCTCATAACGAAAGGAAAAAATGGAAATTGTATCCCTACCTATTCAAGGAGAATTTGTAACGACGAACTCTCGATATCGCTTGGTCATTCTAGCCACGCAACGCGCACGGCAACTTATGGAAGGAGATAAATCGTCTGTTGCTACACGGTATGCAAAGCCAACAACCATTGCATTGGCCGAGATATTGAACGGTAAATTAGAGATTCTTCATGGCAAAGACGCCCTGCGCCATCAGCATGAGGCTAGCCGCACCCGCGCAGAAAGAAAAAATAGATTCTTATCGCCGGAACGAGAAGAAGAATTAAGAAGAGAGATTAAGAAAGACTACAGTATTTACCTTTCTGATTCTACTGGAAAAGAAAAAATCAACACGGAAGATACAACGCCGGAGGAAACGCTAGAATAGCAAGGGGCAAGTCATGAACCCTATCCCTACCCTAAAGCCGTTATCGGGGAAAAAGGTTATTTTAGGCATTACCGGAAGCATTGCCGCCTACAAATCAATTCAAATTGTTCGAGACTTAACATCCGCTGGGAGCGAGGTTCAAGTGGTCTTGACCGCTTCCGCGCATCATTTTGTTCCTCCGTTAACGCTACAAATCTTCTCTAATAAAAAGGTTTACACAAACCTATTTGATGAATCCACAGACGCCATCCCGCATGTAACACTTGCAACGGGATTTGATCTGATCTTAATCGCCCCGGTAACAGCAGACTTCTTGGCAAAGATGGCATTAGGGCTTGCCGATGATTTGCTTAGCACACTGTTGCTTGCTACGAAGACTCCTATCCTGCTTGCCCCCGCTATGGATTTGGGAATGTGGGATCATCCGGCAGTTCAAAAAAATGTCGCCCTGCTCAAGGAGCGTGGCTGTATCATGATTGATCCTGTTTTTGGGCCATTGGCATCTGGCAAAGAGGGAATGGGACGCATGGCCGATGAGAAAAAAATTCTGGATGCGGCTGTTTTATTGCTTCTAAGAAATTCTAAAAAAAAAAATAATGCGCTTGAAAAAGAAGTTGTTTTAATCACTGCCGGGCCTACGCGAGAGGCCATTGACCCCGTCCGATTTATCTCCAATCGGTCTTCTGGAAAGATGGGTTACGCCCTTGCGTCTGCGGCACGGGAACTGGGCGCGGAAGTCATCTTAATCAGCGGCCCCGTTTCGCTTTCCGCGCCTTTTGGTGTGAAAACAATCATTGTCCAATCTGCGAAAGAGATGAATCATGAGGTTAACCGTCATGTTCAACGGGCTACGATTGTAATCATGGCCGCCGCGGTGTGCGACTATACCCCTGTTCAGAAAACCGATCAAAAAGAGAAGAAAAAGCCTCAATCACTTCCATTGACGCTAACGGACGATATTCTAAAAGGGATTTCAAAATATAAGAAAGGGAGGCTCTTTATTGGTTTTGCGGCGGAAACGGAAAATCTTTTTGAGAATGCGTGGACAAAGCTTACAGAGAAGAACCTTGACCTTATTGTGGCTAATAATGTGTTACACGAAGGGGCAGGATTTGATACCGACACCAATATTGTTGATTTAATTAATGCAAAAGGCCAAACAAAAGCCCTACCCAAGATGCCAAAAATAGATGTGGCACGGCATATTCTCGAAGAAGTTATTCTAATCAGACGCTCCCAAAAATGAAAAAGCCCGATCAAACGGCATCCCCTAAAGAAGATGATATCCATCTCATCCAGAAAATTGCGCAAAGGGATGCGGCGGCCTTTGCGGCGTTTTACGATCACACTGCCAAAATGGTCTTTACTTTTTTGTCCCGCCTTCTAAAAAATCGTGGAGAGAGTGAGGATACCCTACAGGAAACCTTTTGGCAGGTATGGCGGCAGGCGGCGTCTTATGAGCAGACATCGGGAACGCCAGCGGCCTGGGTTTTGACAATAGCCCGCAACCGCGGTATGGATCGCTTGAAGCATATTGCGATTTTTGGCCAGAACGATGCCTGTGCGGAAGAGGCCTTAATCGAATCGCATCTTTTAGCCGACCTTGAACAGGTTGCCCCCCCACCTTCTGTTCGCACGAATCTTTTAAATGCCATGGAACAGGAAAAAAGCATTACCCCCCGTTTTCCTTTTGCTCCCCCTGCCAAGCGGAAATCTTTTCTTGTTCGGCTCCCTTGGCCCATGGCTACTTCATGGGTTCTTGCGGTAATTTTCGGCGCAATTTTATTTGGGAATATCAATGCCGATTGGCAAGCGGCATCACGTCAGGACGCGGAAATCGCATCGCTACGCCTCACCCTTGCTGAAAAGGAGGAGGCCATTTTCTCTATGCAGACATCCCTCTCTGAAAAGGAGGAAGCGCTTGCGCTGATTGAAGCGCGAAGAACTGTTGCTGTTTTGCTTATGGGAGAACCGCGCTCACCACACGGGCGCGGAAAGATATTCTGGAATCCAGAGAAAAATACCGGACTATTTTTCGCGTTTGATCTTCCCCTTCCACAAGAGGGAAAGGTCTATCAGCTCTGGGCCATTCAGAAAGGGGTTTCGGTTGATGCAGGCGTGTTCTTATTTTCCATGGAAACAGGCTCTTTCAAGATCAAGCCCATTCCGAATTCTGCCGAAGCGGTTTTATTTTTTACCGTTACGGAAGAGCCTGCTGGAGGCTCTTCCCAGCCCACCGGTGACGTTTTGCTAAAAGGAGCCGTTTCATGACGATTATTCTACTAATTGTGACGGTCGTTCTGCTTATCGCCACCGTGGCGCTCCTGTTCCTGCTTTTGAAGAAATCGTCGCAAGATAATATCGCTACACTGCCTTCCCGTCTTGAAGCGTTTGAAAGGGCGCAAGAGCGTTCCGAGCGTGCGGTTCGGGAGGAAGTTACCCGAAATAGAGACGAACAAGGGCGGGCGGCAAAAGAGCAACGGCAGGAACAAAATGAGGCCTTCAAGACGCTCGGTGATTCCGCAACACAACGCATGGGTGAATTAGCGAATACCCAAACTGCCAAGCTGGAAACGATGTCATCGTTGATTGCAAAGCTTTCAGATTCAAACGAGAAGAAATTGGAGGCGATCAGGGTTACCGTGGAAGGCAAGCTCCAAAGCATTCAGACCGACAATGCCAAACAATTAGACCAGATGCGGCAAACGGTTGATGAGAAACTTCAGGGGACATTGGAAAAGCGTTT
>CAYJXH010000095.1:0-6219 GCA_964373975.1 uncultured Nitrospirota bacterium
GCCGCGTCTCCGAAGAACGTGTTCGGAAAATCCGAATCTTTCAAGAAGAGGACTATCTCTCACTGAACTTTTTGAATCAAACGTTGGTTGTCCACGAGCGCGTAGAGAGGCCGGGAGAGGAATGGCCCAGTGTCGTCGCGGAGAAATTTAATTTTGAAAAGGGGGATCCCTTACAGGATGAATTATCTGCTTTTATGAAGTCGGTGCAAACGCGATCACCCCCGATTGTATCGGGGAGAGAGGGAAGACGCGCCCTTGCGGTAGCGCTTCAAATTATTGATTTGATTAAAATCTCCGAGAATCTTAGCCTTTCTCCTGATTTTACGGAATAATGCCTTCTCTTTTTACAACAAATCGTAAGACCCCCCACGCTCATTCCTCTCCTCCCCGCATCATGATGATTGCGGGAGAGGCATCGGGAGACCTTCATGGCGGGGCATTGTCTTCGGCACTTTTTAAGATTGACCCCGCTCTTCAAATCGTAGGCATCGGCGGAAAAGCGATGAAGCAAGCCGGGGTGGATATCCGATTTGACAGCGCTAAACTTGGGATCGTCGGAATTGTTGAGGTTCTGTTTCAATGGAAGAATATCTGGGAGGGGTATCTTGTTGCAAAGGCAATTTTGCAAAGCGGCGTGAACTTGCTTGTCATTATTGATTTCCCGGATTTTAATTTGCGTGTTGCAAAAATAGCAAAAGAGATGGGAATACCTGTAATCTATTATATTGGTCCACAACTATGGGCATGGCGCAAAGGCCGAATCAAGACGATTGCGGAGCGGGTGGATAAAATGCTGGTGATTTTTCCCTTTGAAGAAGCGATCTATCGTGATGCGAATATCCCATGCGAATTTGTGGGGCATCCGCTGTTAGAAGAAGCGGCTCCTTTTTTAGAGGCCCCCTTTATAAAGTTGGACTATCTAATCAATCAGGGGCTTGACCCCTCATCAATAACAATTGGACTTTTGCCGGGAAGCCGTAAGACCGAAATAAAGGCGCATCTCCCTATGATGCTTTCAGGCATAAAACTGCTTTCAAAAGAGTGGCACGAGATGAAGACCTTGCAGATACTGATCCCCATCGCTTCGACCCTGTCTGTTGATTTCATTTCGCGTTTTACGCAATCCTATCCTCTTCCGATCCGTCTTGTGGAAGGCGATATCTATTCCGTCTTGCGTGCGGCTGATGCGGTGGTTGCGGCTTCTGGAACGGTGACACTGCAAGCCGCCATAACGAGAACGCCCATGGTCATTATTTACAAAGTAGCATGGTTGACATACGCTTTAACGCGATGGTTGATTGATCTTACGTCGTTTTCCCTTGTGAATATCATAGCGAAAACAACACTTGTGCCTGAACTCATTCAGGGTGCCGCAACGCCAGAACGCATTTGTGGAGAGGTTAAAAAAATTTTATCAGACACGGGTGTCCGCGATGAGATGAAGGCAGGATTAAGCAAGACCGCATTATTGCTTGGGCAGGGGAACCCCTCGCAGGGATCGTATTCCTCGCAGGGGTCGTACCCCTCGCAGGGATCGTATCCCTCGCAACGCGCCGCAAAGATAATTTATAAAATGCTACTGCCCACAACCGTATGAAGATATATCTTCGATTACTCTCCTATCTTGCACCGTACCGTCTTTACATTATGGGCGCGCTTGCCTGCGGCCTGATATTCGCTCTACTTACTGGCGCGTATGCTTGGCTGATGAAACCGTTATTAGATGATCTCTTTATCAACAAGGATCGGTTCATGCTGGGCATTCTCCCACTCGCTATTATTGTCCTCTCTCTTTTAAAGGGACTTGCTTCTTATGGACAGACGACCCTATGGGCATATATCGGCCTGAAGATTGTCAGTGATATTCGCGAAGCGATTTATCATCATTTGATTCTTTTACCCATTGGTTCCCATAATAAAAATGCAACTGGAAATCTGATGTCTTATATTTTAAACGATGTGGGTCTGATGCAAACGGCCGTCTCTACGGTTCTAAAGTCGCTTGTTTCACAGCCGCTAACCTTGGTCGCGCTTGCGGGTGTTATCCTTTATCAAAATGCGAAACTAGCGCTTCTTGCCATTATTGTCATTCCGCTGTTTATTATCCCTCTTGCTAAAATTGGAATGTGGCTTCGAGAATACGCCACTTCTGGACAGGAGAAAATTGGGGAGATGACGTCGCATCTTCAGGAAACGCTCTCTGGCATTCGGGTTGTGAAGGCGTTTGGCAAAGAGACGTTTGAATCTGACCGATTTAAAAAAAAGAATCGGGCTTATTTTAAAGAGATTGTCCGTGCGATTACCGTTTCGGAGATCGCTACCCCGCTCATGGAAACAACGGGTGCCATCGGCATTGCAATTATTATCTGGTATGCCGGCTTTGAAGTCATTAACGGTGCCATGACTGCGGGGGAGTTTTTCTCCTTTCTCACCGCAACCATGCTGATGTATGGGCCTCTGAAGGTTCTTGCCTCGGCCAATAATATGTTGCAACAGGCCATTGCAGGGTCAGAGCGTGTCTTTGCTGTATTGGACGAAAGAAATGAAGTGCAACAAGATTCAGGGTATCGGGAGATGGGCGTTGTGGCGGGCGAGCTTGTCTTTCACGATGTCTCTTTTTCCTATCATGGCGCCACTTCGCGTGCCCTCACAAAAATAAATTTTAAAGTAGGCGCCGGAACTACCGTTGCGCTCGTTGGACACAGCGGCGCTGGAAAAAGCACGATTGCGAACCTCCTCCCCCGATTTTATGAGCCGACTTCCGGCGTTATTTCATTAGATGGCATTCCCATTAGCGAGATTCGATTGGCGTCATTAAGAAATCAAATAGGCATTGTCAGTCAGGAAGTGGTTCTCTTTAACGAAACCGTTGCATGGAATATTGGCTATGGCGGCGCGTTACCCTCTTCTCAAGAAGAGATAATGAAGGCCGCAGAGTTGGCTTACGCGCACCTGTTTATCAGCAAGATGGAAAAAGGCTATGAAACATCCATTGAGAAAGGGGGTGCGAATCTATCTGGAGGGGAGCGGCAACGGCTGGCGATCGCGCGCGCCCTGCTTAAAAATCCGCCGATTCTGATATTGGATGAGGCAACCTCCGCGCTTGATTCTGAATCGGAGTTTTTTGTTCAAAAGGCATTGGGAAATCTAATGAAAAACCGCACGACCGTTGTAATCGCGCACCGCCTTTCTACCGTCTTAAAGGCCGACTGTATTATTGTAATGGAGCAGGGCCGTATCATTGAAATGGGCCGTCATGAGGAACTCATAGAACGAGACGGCCCCTATAAAAAAATCTATCTGATGCAGTTTAAACAGGAGGGGGCACCGGCCCCCAGCGGGAATACAGGCCTCGTTGGGCCTGTGGAGAAAACGTGACGCTAGTCTCTATAGTGATCCGAAGTCTTGTTGCCAGTATTTATTTTCTTGTCTGGTGGTTTTGGAACTTTCTGTATGAACATCGGTTACTGACCCCGAAACGGGTCAACGCGCTTGTTGTGAGTGTGGGGAATTTAACCGTGGGTGGAACGGGCAAAACCCCGTTTACGATCTTCCTAGGGAAGTTTTATCAGGAGCGCGGATACCGAGTTGGGATTGTGAGCCGAGGATATAAGGGAAGTTATCGCGGGGCGGTTGCTCTGGTATCGGATGGAACAACCCTTTTTGGATCGGCAAAAATTTCGGGCGATGAACCGATGATGATGGCCAAACGGCTGACTTCCGTTCCGATAGCTGTTTCAAAAGATCGGTATCTGGGATGTCAATTGCTGATAGAAAAATTCAAAGTGAATCTTATTTTGTTGGATGACGGTTTCCAACACCGTCGCCTGCATCGTGATTTGAATTTGTTGTTGATTGATACAACAGAAAAGAATTTTTCTATGTTTCCAAAAGGGCCAATGCGGGAGAAGGTTTCGGCGGCATCACGCGCGAATGTTGTCGTTTTAACACGGCAGGGAAATGAGGCTGATGATGCAAATTGCATTGGGGCATATCAATGGACAGGCCCGACGCTTAAAACCTATTTCTCTCCGATTACGCTGATCCATTTTCAAACAGGAGCCTCCCACGCCCCCTCTGATTTGAAGGGCGACCGGGTTCTTGCCTTTTGCGGAATTGGGAACCCGCAATCATTTCTAAAAATGCTCACTGATTTAGGCGCCGACGTTTGCGAATTGGTTGTCTTTCAGGATCACTATAACTATACGGACTTGGACATAAAAGAGATAGAGCAAAAAAGCAAGATACTTGACATCAAGCGAGGGGGACGCCCCCTGCGGATCGTCACCACTGAAAAAGACGCAATTAAAATAGAATCACTTGCAGTTTCTGGAATCAACATTTTTGTCCTTCAAATTGATATTAGATTTAGAGAACCCACAACCATTTGGGAAAGGCATCTTCTTTTAAAAAATGAAACATAAATTAGAATACGCTATTTTTTGTCTGCTGATTGGTCTTATTCGACTCCTTCCTTTGCGGTTGGGGGTTTGGGTGGGGGGGCTTGTTGGCGCCATCCATTATCTTGTGGATCTGCGGCATCAGAGGCTCACGATAGAACATCTTCAACTCGCTTTTGGGGAGACAAAAACGCTTTCAGAGCTAAAACAGATTGCATGGAATTCGTACAAGGGGCAAGGGAAATCTCTTGCGGAGTCCATTTATCTGCCCAGGATGTCCTTATCAAAGATTCAAGAATGGGTGAAGGTTGATGGACTGTCTCACTATGCCGAGGCGATCCAACGCGGAAAAGGCGTTATTATTCTAACAGCCCATCTGGGGAATTGGGAGATTATCCCCAAGGCCTTTTTGGCGCATTCGTTTCGTATACACGGAACGGTTCGACCGTTAAATAATCCCTACCTTGACAAAATTTCTAGGCAGTGGCGGGAGAAAAACGGCATGGGGGTTATCAACAAAGGGCAGGACACCCACCGCATTATTAAATTGCTTAAACAAGGCGAAGCGGTTGGTTTTTTACTGGATCAAAATACACACGAAGAGAACGCGGTCTTCGTTGATTTTTTTGGACAGGAAGCCGCAACGAATAAAGGCGTAGCCCTATTAGCACTGCGGTCTGGCGCGACCGTTGTCCCGGTCTTTATGCGACGAGAAAATCTTGGACATCGCATGATTATTGATCCGCCGTTAACGTTGATTAAAAGCGGGTCCAATAAGGACGACATCTTATCGGCCACTGCCCTATTCACAAAAATCATTGAATCGCATGTAAAGCAAAATCCAGAACAATGGCTTTGGATTCATCGCCGTTGGAAGACAAAGAGAAGTCATGTATAAGAAAATTTTAGTGCGTGCCCCCAATTGGGTGGGGGATGGGGTGATGGCGACACCCGCCATTGCCGCGCTAAGGGCGCGTTTTAAGGATGCGGAAATCACGCTATTGGCAAATCCAGTTGTCGCCACCCTTTTTTTGCACCACCCCGATATTGATCGAACCCTTATCTATGAGCGTCAGGGGAAACACGCCGGGTTTATTGGATTTTTGAGACTGGCCTCACAACTCCGAAGGGAACGGTTTTCTTTAGCCGTTCTCCTAAAAAATGCTTTTGAATCGGCACTCCTTGCGGCCCTTGCGGGCATCCCTAAACGCGTTGGCTATAACACCGACTTCCGGGAATTTTTGTTAACAGACACCCTGCAAAGTAAGACGGCTCCTGTGCATCAGCGGGAAGCGTTCTTAAAGATAGCCGAATGGGTCGGGGCAATGCCCGCTGTATCAACGCCGTATCTTGTTCTGACAGAAGCGGAGGTAATACTAGCGCGTAAGCAATTGGAATTGGCTGGAATCGCTTCGGGAGATTTTATTGTTGGAATTAGTCCCGGAACGGCAAAAACGGCGAAGGCGTGGCTACCCGATCGTTTTGCCGCTGTCGCGGATTATTTTGTTAAAACCCATAATGCAAAAGTCCTTATATTAGGCGGGCCAAATGATCTTTATGCAGGAGAGGCTGTCTTAAAAGAAATGAAGTCGAAATCTTACAACTTCATTGGAAAACTTTCTCTCCGAGAAATGATGGCTGTCATCTCGTTGTGCGGTCTTTGTATAACAAATGATTCTGGCCCTTCGCATATTGCCTCTGCATTTGGCATTCCCCAAGTAACCATTTATGGCCCAAGGCCCCCCGAGTTTTCGTTTCCGGGTAGACCATTGGACGCCATGGTCTATCATCCTGTAGACTGTTCTCCGTGCGACTTTCG
>CAYJXH010000096.1:0-4612 GCA_964373975.1 uncultured Nitrospirota bacterium
GGTGGCGTTTAAAATGCGGATACCTCTTCTCGGAAAAGTTGCAATTATCTGGGTTTCAATCTATTTAGGTCTTAAGTTTCTGGTAACCCCTCCGCTTCCATCCAGCGTTATCTTTATGTATATGTCGTTGGTAACCTTTTGCGTCCTTCTTTATGTCACTGTTTTCGAGGAGGATTCTGAAGCATTTTTTGGCCCTATTAAAAAATTTATTGCAGGTCACGAAAGCGAGTCCGCATTAACTAAATGGAGTCGCGTCGCTCTGTTCATTCTCATTCCTCTTGCATTTGGTTATCGGAGTTATCAAGGGGCTATCCCCAGTTTTGAGCCGCCGTTAGAACAGAGAATTGTTCATCCTGCCCCACCAACAGAGTTTACGGGGATGTATAATCCTTATCGAGAGGATGAAGAACATTTTGCAGAAAATGTAGCACAAGGCCGAGAAGTATATTATAGGAATTGTGTTTTTTGTCATGGCGATAAGCTAGATGGAAACGGAATTTTTGCAGATGGGTTTAATTTAAGACCAGCAAATTTTCAGGACAGTCAGGTGCTTCCGATGCTTCAAGAGTCGTATGTTTTTTGGCGCGTAAGTAAAGGGGGTATTGGTCTGCCGGAAGAGGCAACCCCATGGAGTTCGGCCATGCCGCGATGGGAGGCGATCTTGTCGGAAGAAGAACGATGGAAAGTAATTATGTTCTTATACGATTATACCGGATATAAACCAAGGACATGGGAATAGGCGGGCGGCACGGCCGCCTTCGGTTATAGCGGCCTCGTTGGGCCGCTGGAAGTAGGGGTGCCCCTTGTGGGTACCCTTCACAATGGAATTAAAAATGGGATTGATTCAAAAGTTTTTTATCTTCTTTTTCTTGATTGCTTTAGGCGGGACTTCTTTTGCTCAAGAGAAAAACGCGTCTGGTAATTTGGATGCGGGTAAAAAAGTTTATGTAAAGCGGTGTGCTGGTTGCCATGGGGATTTGGGGCAAGGAGATGGTTTTGCGTCGGAGCAATTTAATCCAAAGCCTCGGGACTTCTCAATGGGTCTTTATAAGTATCGTACGACGCCAAACGGAATGCTCCCAACCGATAACGATCTTATTAAAGCTGTTACGGTTGGTCTGCCGGGGACGGGTATGCCTTCGTGGAAAAGTATATTGTCGGATGATGAAATTCGGAACGTTGTTTCGTATATCAAGACTTTTTCCCCTAAGTTTGAGCGTCAAAAATCTGCGATTCCTACAATTGAAGTTGGAAAGCAGATTCCTTCCTCTAAAGAAAGTATTGAAAAAGGGAAGGCACTGTTTAAATCGCTTGAATGTTTTAAATGTCATGGAAATGAAGGGCGAGGCGATGGGCCGTCCGCATTGACGCTTGCCGATGATAAGGGTGATTCTATTCGTCCGAGAAACTTAACGCTCAATTGGCACTTCCGAGGGGGCGGGGAGGCAAGCGATATTTATATGCGGGTGAATACAGGACTCAATGGAACGCCGATGCCCTCATTTAAAGATTCGCTGGACAATGAAAAAAGCTGGCACTTGGCCAATTATATTCGGTCTCTTTCTCCCGAGAAAAAGCCGGAGATTGATGGGGTTATGAGGTCTAAAAAAGTAGAGGGTATCATTCCAGCAGACCCTTCAGATCCATTCTGGCAAGACTCGGTATCAGGTGGCACCGGGCAGGAATATTGGTTTCCGATGGTAGGTCAGGTTATTCGAGAGCCGAGACATTTTACGCCAACTGTAAGAGACGTTTTTGTAAAGTCAGTTTACAATGAAAAGGAAGTTGCGTTTCTTATAAAATGGAACGATCCCAGTCAAAGCAAAGATGGGGAACCCTTACCGACAGTCGGTGGCAGTGAAGGGGATGATGATCTTTTTGGGGGGGGAGAGACCGTTGTTGCAACCGCCCTAGATGATGCGATGGCTATTCAATTCCCAAGTCAGAAGTTGGAGGGTCTTAAAAAGCCATACTTTGTAATGGGGGATGCTAAAAACGGGGTGAATCTCTGGACATGGAAAGCAGGGAAGTTTATTGAGAGCAATGCGAATGGGATTGACAATAGCATTGACACGGAAAAGTTGCAACCTGATATTGATCAAGCCGTTTTAGGTGCTGGAGCATACAAGGAGGGGCAGTACAAATTCGTTATCAAGCGATCTCTTGTAACAGCAGACAAAGAAAAGGATGTGCAGTTTGATATTGGAAGGTTTATCCCCATTGCATTTTACGCATGGGACGGCCATAATGCGGAAGCCAAATCCAAAAGATCAATCTCTCACTGGTACTTTTTGTTGCTAGAGCCGCCCACGCCAAACGATGTTTATGTTAAGCCTCCATTGGTGGCGTTGGGTGTGCTTGCGTTTTTGTTTTTGCTTCAAAGAAAGTTAAGAAAAGATCAGGGTAAATTGTAGGGGCGATTCATGAATCGCCCCTACATTAACAAAGTAAGGAGAAAAGAACGATGAAAAAGGGTTTTGTTTTGGCAATGGGCTTGGTAGCAATATGGGGTGTCTCTTCCGTTTGGGCGGGATCGCTTTCCGGCAGTATTAAACTTGGTGTAGCGGCCCCCGAGACGAAGATGGTTAAAATAGATAAAGATACAGAAGTATGTGGTACCGAGCGGGCACCAGAAAAGCTAATTTTATCGAAGGATAAAGGGGTTGCGAACGCAGTCATCACCATTAAAGGGGTGCAAGGGGGAAAGAAACTAGACGCCTCAAAGAATATTGAATTTGTTCAGCAAAAATGTAAGTTTGCCCCGCATGTTTTAATTATCCCAAAAGGAGCGGCGGTTGATATTTTGAATAAAGACCCTATTACGCACAATATTCATACTTTTCCCAAGGAGAATGCCCCTTTAAATAAGGCGCAACCGACCAGTTTGCCAAAAATTACCTCTCCAAAGTTTGAAGTGGCAGAGGTCATTAAAGTGCAATGCGACATTCATAGAGGGTTAATGTCTGCATGGTTTATTGTGGCCGATTCTCCCTATACGGTGGTCTCTGATGCAAGTGGTAATTTTAAAATCTCGGACGTTCCCGATGGCACCTATCAAGTTGAGATTTGGCATGAGGCCTTAGGAAAAGAGACCAAAGAAGTGGTTATTAAGGGTGGTGATGCAAAGTTAGACGTTTCACTTTTGCCTAAGAAGGGGTAGGGGCGATTTGTAGGGGCGATTCATGAATCGCCCTAACGTTGCCTTATCCCTGCCCTTCAGGGGGCGAAGTCCTATCCTTTTTGGGAAGGTTAGGTGGGGATGGGGTTATAGAGTAAGCAGATGGAGGTTTAGAATGGAAACTATATTAAGAGGAATGGGAAAACAGAAAATCGCATGGACGAAGATTGCTTTGTTTTCGTACGTTAGTATTTTTGTCCTGTTCCTTCTTTCAGCGACGCTCTATGCGGCTGGCCCTGCTCCGAGCACGGACGAATACCGTACTTTTATGGGCATTGGCTCTCGAAACGTCATCTGGTTTGTGGCTGAATTGCATCTCATGTTTGGTGCGTTCGTCTTGGGTGTTCCTATGTTTGCAGTGACCCTTGAGGCGATTGGGGCAAAGACGAAAGACCCCCGTTATGATCGCTTGGCTTATGAATTCACAAAACTGCTTTCCGGGGCGTTTTCAACAACCGCCGCATTGGGTGGTCTTTTGGCCTTCTCTTTGTTTGGGCTTTATCCCCGATTTATGGGATATATGACAGGCGTTTTTCATGATGTTTTTTATATCTATGCCTTGATCTTCTTTGGAGAGTCTTTTACGCTTTATCTCTATTACTACCTCTGGCACAAGATGGAAGGAAAGAGTAAGTGGGCGCATGTCTGGCTGGGGGTTCTGCTGAATGTCTGGGGCGTAGTGTTGATGGGAATCGCCAATAGCTGGGCTGGTTTTATGATGTCACCCGTAGAGATCAGTAAAGAGACGTCTCAATTTGTCGGAACAGTTTGGCAAGCGGTCAATACCCCTTTGTGGCACCCAATTAACGTTCATCGTATCTTGGGGAATGTGGCATTTGGCGGTTTTGTAGGAGGGGCTTATGCGGCTGTGCGTTATTTAGGGGCGCAGACACAAGAGGAAAAGGCGCATTACGACTGGATGGGATACATCAGTAATTTTATCGGCGTTGCAGGTCTTCTTCCGCTTCCTTTTGCTGGTTATTGGATGGGTCGAGAGGTCTACAGCGTTAGCTCGGTGATGGGGAATAACATGATGGGCGGGGCCTTTTCATGGACGTTTATTCTACAGGCCATCTTGGTGGGAACGCTCTTTATCATGAGCAATTACTATCTTTGGATTGGAATGGAGCGAATCCCCGGTTCTGAACGGTATAGCAAATATATCAAGTTTATCGAGGGGATTATTCTGGTCTGCTTTGCTGTCTGGCTTACCCCGCATAATCTTCCATTAAACGCGGAAGAGCAGATTCAGTTGGGTGGGCAATATCATCCTACGTTTAAGTTCTTAGGTTTAATGGCGGCCAAAAATGCAGTGATTAACTTTATTATCTTGTGCACATTTGTTAGTTTCTTGCTTTATCGGCGCGCCAATAAATTGGATGGCATTCCGTTTTCAAAACAAGGAATGCGGCCAAAGGTTATTCTCTGTTTTGT
>CAYJXH010000096.1:4712-6177 GCA_964373975.1 uncultured Nitrospirota bacterium
GGGTATCTCTGGGGGGATTTCTGAAAGAGGAACAAGCGATCTTTCTGGAATGGGTCTTTCCACGCATCAACGAAAGGGGGAGATTTAAGCGTTATGACTGAAGAAATAAATACAAACAAGGGCGGTGCTGGTAAGGCATTTCTTCGTAGTGTTGTCTTTGTGCTCATTGTTTTGGCGATTTATATTTATATAGCCGAGGTTATTACCGATATTTCAGGACAAGCCCATCGTGGGTCCGTTGCGGCAGGTGTTGGGCCGGAGCAGGGTCGAGAGATTTTCTTTGGAAAAGGTAAGTGCTCTACTTGTCATAGTTTAGGCAATGAGGGAAGTGCCATTCGATGTCCAAATTTAGGGGTGCTGGAAGGGGGAAAACCTCCGTTTGATATGCCAATTATTCAGAGAGCCGCGTTACGTGCGGCAGAGCGATCAAAAGCAACCGGCCAAACGTATACCCCTATAGATTATATTCTTGAAAGTCATTATGACCCTGGGGCTTATGTGGTGGAAGGGTTCAAGAATGAAATGCCAGTGATCTGGAAGGCCCCGATAGAATTAAGCGCGGACGAGGAAGTTTCTGTTGATGCTTTTTTAATGAGTCTAGGTGGCGAGGTTGATATCGCGGCGATTACAAATAGTCCGATCTTTGCCAAGATCAAAGCAGGCATTAAATCGTTAGAGGGGGAAGGTGGCGGGGGATCGGCGAAATTCGCACCTTATCTCAAAGGAGACCCTGCAAAAGGGGCAGAGATATTTTTTAACCCGAATAGTCAGACCCCTTGTGCAAAATGCCATACAGCCAAAGATGCTGCTGGGGTTATTCGAGGAGGGAAGGTTGGCCCAGAGTTGACCAACGTCGCGGGGTCTCGCACGCCGCAGTTTATTATTGAGTCCGTCATGGACCCGTCAGCCAATATTGCCAGTGGGTTTGAGGGTGTTACTGTACAAACTAATGATGACGATTATATCACCGGCATGAAAAAAGGTGAGGATGCAACATCAATTGATATCATGAACGATGTTGGAGAGATTGTAAAAATTCCAAAGTCGAATATCGCCGAAGTTATTCCAGAGAAGATTTCCACGATGCCGGGTAATTTCAGAGAGATATTAACCATGGAACAGTTCCACGATCTGTTGGCGTATCTGTTGACGTTAACGTAAGGGGAGAATTCCCCCTTAACAAAGGGGGTAAGGGGGTTGTTTTGTTGGTAGGGGCGATTCATGAATCGCCCTGTACCGTATAAAGGAGTAACGGTATAATGAATGAATCGCCAAAGAAAGGTTTCCCAATTTTCTGGGGGTGTGTCCTCGCAGTTGTGGTTGTTTATCTTATTTTTAAGTTTTTGGCCCCTGTGATCTCAATGTGGATTGTAGGCAGGTCAACGCCATTACCGCTTCCGCGAACGCTTATGTTTATCTACACGGCGTTAGCCATGATTGGTGTCGGGCTTTTTGTGTCTACCTC
>CAYJXH010000097.1:0-6133 GCA_964373975.1 uncultured Nitrospirota bacterium
TAGAAGGAAACCGTGTGCTTCTTTCGGGCGAGGCAGTTATTCCCGACGTCGCGCTCTGGTGGCCTCATACGCATGGGACATCTTCGCGTTATCAAATCAAAGTGTGCGTCGAAATTGCGGGAACCACAGTAAACATTGACCTTGGCTACCTCGGGTTTAAAACCGTTGAATGGGATGCAGGTTTTAAAATCAATGGGCGATCAATCTTTTGTCGTGGCGCTTGTTGGACGCCAATAGACGTCCTCTCCCTTGGGGGAGACGAAGCCTGTTACCGATCGGCACTAGAACTTGTGCGCGATGCGGGAATCAATATGTTGCGTTTAAGCGGCACAATGATTTATGAAGCCGATTGCTTTTATGATCTTTGTGACGAGATGGGGATTTTAGTTTGGCAAGATTTTATGTTTGCAAACATGGATTATCCCGATTCCGATGCGCCCTTTATGGCCGAGGTGGAAGTAGAGATTCGACAAACTTTAAACCGTCTACAGCTTCACCCCTCTCTTACCCTGTTGTGCGGCAACAGCGAAATAGAACAGCAAGCGGCCATGTTGGGACTCCCAAAAAGTCAGTGGGCATCTCCCCTTTTTTATGAAAAGATTCCTGCACTCTGCGGGAAATATCTTCCCAATCTTCCGTACCTGCCCTCCACTCCGACTGGCGGGGTGCTTCCGTTCCAGGTCAATACCGGCGTAACCCATTACTATGGGGTGGGAGCCTATTTGCGGCCGCTTTCAGATGCCCGCACTTCCGAGGTGCAATTTGCATCAGAATGTCTTGGGTTTGCGAATGTTCCATCTGTCCTCACCCTTCAAGAGATTTTTTTATCTCGGGAGACTGTTGTTCACCACCCAAAATGGAAGGCTGGTACGCCCCGTGATTCTGGATCGGGATGGGATTTTGAAGATATTAGAGACCATTACTTAAAGCATTTCTTTAACGTTGATCCATTCCTTCTCCGATATAGTGATTCAGAAAGGTATCTTGCGCAAAGCCGTGTGGTGACGGGCGAGGTGATGGCTGCTGTCTTTTCCGAATGGCGACGTGCGCGCTCTTCTTGCCGAGGAGCTTTGGTCTGGTTTTATAAAGACCTCTATCCCGGCGCGGGCTGGGGAGTTGTTGACGCCCTTGGACACCCCAAGGCGGCCTATTATTATCTCAAACGTGTTTTTGCCCCGCTCACGATTTTTTTATCAGATGAAGGATTAAATGGTTTGCAATGTCATTTGGTCAATGAGACCACTTCTGTTCGGGTCGTCTCATTGCGTGTCGCCATTTACCGAGAGGGGCGCGTGTGCATTGTCGAAAAGACTTTACCTCTGACGCTTTTATCAGATACCCAACAAGAAATCACAATCGCCGAACACCTTGATGGTTTTATGGATGTAACCTACGCCTATCGCTTCGGGCCGCCGGGACACGATCTGGTGGTTGCCACGTTGTTTGAACAAGACCACCTACTGACGCAGGCGTTTTATTTTCCACAGGGGGTGCCGCAGAAACAACAAACCGATATTCAGATTGAAGCCGTTTTGGCGCGCTCTGTGGCACGGCCACTGCGGGTCGAGAATATATGGGAATTGACCCTTCTCTCAAAATCCTTTGCGCAATCTGTTGCAATCGAAATAAAGGGCTATTCTCCAGAGGACAACTATTTTCATCTGGAACCCGATCAGCCCCGAACGGTTCGGCTAATGTCTACTAAAACTACTGCAACGCATGAGCCTCCCCCCAGCGGCACGGTTTGGGCGTTAAACGCAACCTTTCCTGTACACATCCGAGTGCCGTCATGACGACAAATAACGAGACTCCAGAATTAGAGGAGCGCGCCGAGAGACCCTGTTATTTTGGTTCCCCCGATAGACCGATTTTCGGCTGGTTTCATCCGGCTCAAACCTCCCTAACGCGCGACTGTGCCGTGGTTTTATGTTATCCCATTGGGTTTGAATATTATCGAGCCTATCCCTTTTTTAGGCAGTTGGCGCTTCGTCTATCTCAAGCGGGTTTTCCCGTTCTCCGATTTGATTATGACGGCACCGGAAACTCTGCGGGAACAGATGCAGATAGCGGGCGCGTTAAGCGTTGGGTGGATAGCATTGGACTGGCGATGGATGAGATTCGAACACTATCAGGTCTCTCGCGTGTGAGTCTTTTTGGGCTAAGACTTGGAGGGTCCCTTGCCATGACAGCGGCGATAGAACGCGGCGATGCGGAGGGTGTTGCACTCTTTACCCCCTGTCTTCGCGGCAAGGGATTTGTTCGAGAGATACAAATCTATGCTCAACTAGGAAAAAGTTCTACCCCCCCTAAAACTTCTGAAGGGGATGGATTCGCAGGACTCTTGATGACAGAGGAGACAATATCTGATTTGGCCAAGATTGATCTACTAAAAACGACGGGAAGCCTAAAAAATATGTTGCTCATTGCGCGCGATACCTTCCCTGATGAACATCGCCGTCTGACCAATACTGGGGGGCAGTTTGAATATCAAGCCCTGCCCGGATATGAGGGGATGATGGTTGACGCAATGGATACGGGTGTGTTGCCGGAGAAGGTGCTCTCGGTTGTCACAGACTGGTTTGCGAGGATTTTTCCCATGGGCACCGTTGCGGTGAAAGGTGCTGATTGTAAACGTCCATTGGCACGCATTGCCTCGGCATCTTCTACGTCTGCAATTTCAGAGGAACCGCTTTGTTTTGGAGCGAGTCACCAGCATTTTGGTATTCTTTCTACGCCCGAAACACCTGTACCGGGGCGTCCTGTAATTCTGCTGTTAAATTCTGGGGCACTGCCGCATGTTGGGCCGCATAGGATTTATGTCAATATGGCCCGTCGTTGGGCCAGTTTAGGATTTCCCGTATTTCGATGCGACATTGGCAGTATTGGCGATAGTGCTTCTAATCGGGGCTGGGATTTAGACGGCCTCTATGCAGACGACACCCTCAAAGAAATTGAATCTGCAATCGCTTTTTTACATCATCATACAGGATGCAATCAGTTTATCTTATCGGGAATTTGTTTAGGGGCGTATGCTACATTTCAGTTAGCGCTTCGTAATCTATCCAAAAAAGGCCTAACGATCAAGGGCGGAATGCTTATCAATCCCCTAACATTTTACTGGAAACAGGGAACCCCTCTAACCTCACTGCCGTCTCACGTCCACAGCTACTGGTCGCAGTATCGGCAATCATTGCTTCAGAAAGAAGCATGGAAGAAAGTCGTTGCGTCTCCTGCCATACTCAAACGCGTTTTGAGTATGGCCATCAAACGGATGGGTATGATTACCAAAGCAAAATGGGAATCTTTTATCCACTATATGGGATATCAAAAAGAGGACATTGCATCTGATTTGTCGCGAATCTCCAATGCGGGAATTGATCTGCTTTTTGTTTTTGGCTCGGAAGAATATGGCCGCGACTATTTGAATCTACACGCGCGCGAAGCGATTAAAAAACTGTCACAACGGGGAAATTTTAAAATTGAGATCATTCAAGATACAGATCATACCTTTACGCCGCTTCAAGCGCAGAGCGCACTTTCCGATGTTCTGACGAACCACCTCATGAAACAAATAAACGGCATGTAAGCAGACATAACCTTTCGGGAAGCGCGGTATCTGAATCATGTCTTGAAGTGGATGGATGCCTAAGCCGCTTCTGTCAACACTTAATAGCTGTTTACGAACCGCTTAAAATTCAACTATACTATCACTTCACTCTTAACCTATAGAAAGGGGTTCTGTTGCCGACATATCAATATATTTACACCATGCAAAAAGTGACCAAAATCGTTCCGCCGAAACGGAAGATATTGGAAGACATTTCACTCTCGTTTTTACCGGGGGCAAAAATTGGCGTGTTAGGATTAAATGGATCTGGAAAATCAAGTTTGCTCCGAATTCTTGCGGGGGAGGACACCGATTTTTTAGGCGAGGCCAATCCCGCAAAAGGGGTACGCATAGGCTATCTGCCGCAGGAGCCAAAATTGGATCCCACAAAAAATGTTCGCGGCAATGTGGAACAAGGGGTTTCCGAGACACTTGCATTGCTCGATGCGTTTAACGCCGTCAGTGCAAAATTTTCTGAACCGATGACTGATGACGCAATGGCCGCATTGCTTGAAAAGCAGGCCGTCCTACAAGAAAAAATAGACGCGGTCAATGCGTGGGAGTTGGAACGGCAATTAGAAGTTGCGGCAGACGCACTGCGGCTCCCGCCTTGGGAGGCCGATGTCGCAACACTTTCCGGCGGCGAAAAACGGCGTGTGGCGCTTTGCAGGCTTTTACTGTCGTCGCCCGATATGTTGTTGTTGGATGAGCCTACCAACCATTTGGATGCTGAATCGGTTGCATGGCTAGAACGTTTTCTGAAAGAATTTACAGGTACGGTTATCGCTGTCACGCACGATCGGTATTTTCTCGACAATGTCGCCGGATGGATATTAGAGCTAGATCGCGGAAGAGGCATTCCTTATGAGGGAAATTATTCTGCATGGCTTTCTCAAAAAGTACAGCGACTCGCCATAGAAGAAAAACAGCAGAGTGCCAAGAGTCGCGCGCTTGCGCACGAATTGGAATGGGTGAAGACATCACCGAAAGGACGACACACCAAGAGTAAGGCGCGTCTTTCTGCCTACGAGGAGTTGGCGTCGGAAGAGGCGGTTGCCCGCAATGAGACAAAAGACATTACCATTCCTACGGGGCCGCGTTTGGGAACGCTCGTTGTTGAGGCGACGAACATTAAAAAGGCGTTTGGCGACAGGCTCTTGATTGATGGATTAAATTTTAGTCTGCCGCGCGGCGGAATCGTGGGTATCATTGGGCCAAATGGCGCGGGAAAAACAACCCTCTTTAATATGATCGTGGGATTGGTTACGCCTGCCGAGGGAACGTTGCGTGTAGGGGAGTCGGTTAAATTTGCTTATGTGAATCAGTCACGTGATACGCTGGATGACAACAAAACCGTGTATGACGAAATTTCTGGCGGCACCGATTTTATTATGGTTGGAAAGCGGGAGCTTCCGGCGCGGGCTTATGTTGGCGGCTTTAATTTTAAAAATACCGATCAGCAAAAGAAGATTAAAGAACTCTCCGGCGGCGAACGGAATCGGGTTCATCTGGCGAAGGTCTTAAAAAGCGGCGGCAATGTCTTATTGCTAGATGAGCCGAGCAACGATCTGGATGTGGAAACCCTGCGCGCTTTGGAAGAGGCTCTGCTTGATTTTTCAGGCTGTGCCCTCATGATTAGCCATGATCGTTGGTTTTTGGATCGTATTGCAACGCATATTCTTGCGTTTGAGGGAGAAGGGAAGGTGGTCTGGTATGAGGGAAATTACCAAGAATACGAGGCCGACCGCCACAACCGTCTAGGCACCGACGCCGACTTACCGCACAAATTTAAATACAAAAAAATGACCCGGTAGGGGGCTTTCAATCCTGTCACGCTTCTCCGAGCATTTCTATGTCCGCGATGTCTTTTGTTCTGCCTGTGGCACGTTTGTTGGCAATGAACTGTTCTCGGCCAATGTAGTACACCGGAATATCTCCATAGACATAGGCAATTTTGCCCGCCCACGCCTCATCCCATGAGACACCGGTAATCGAAGTCATTAGATCAATACGAATAGGAGACACCCCAAGTTGTATGACCTGATCCGGGTGCTTAAAATCGCCCAGTGTCAAGCCTGCGGAGGCGAATCCAAACGCATCAAGCGCTGTTATGATTTGTTGAGCGTTGGTCGTATCTGGTTTAATGAGGATATCAATATCCCCGGTGAAACGCGGTGCGCCATGGAAGGCAAGCGCATAGCCGCCAACAATCAGACATTCAACGTGATGCGCGTTGAACAATGCGAGCAACTCTCTGAAGTCGGGCTGAGTCTCCATAATACTGTTTGAACAAATAATAGACGGTTGCGACGCGGTCATTGGGTGTTTGACTCAGCCAATAGGCTACGTCATTTTGCGTGGCGACACGCTCCTGCAGATGATGTTTCTCGACAACCTTCTGTATCATGACCCCATCCTATCACATATCCGCGTCGAGAAGACAGTTATCTTTCAACAGCTCAAAAACCAAGCATGGTTTCAGTATACTTCGGTTGTTTAACGAATTCAAATGATATTCCGCCTTGA
>CAYJXH010000098.1:0-6109 GCA_964373975.1 uncultured Nitrospirota bacterium
AAAGACTGGGAATGTAATTGCGGAAAATACAAACGGATGAAGCATCGCGGCATTATTTGCGATAAGTGCGGCGTAGAGGTGATTCAGTCCAAGGTGCGACGGGAGCGAATGGGTCATATTGATCTTGCGGCGCCGGTAGCCCATATCTGGTTTTTAAAAGGGGTTCCCAGCCGCATTGGAACATTGTTAGACCTCCCATTAAAGCAGTTGGAGCGGGTCCTTTATTGTGAAAGCTATATTGTGACCGATCCTAAGCAGAGCACGCTCAAAGAGAAAGAGATTATCGCGGAAGATAAATATCGCGCTTCCACGTCTGAATTTGGGGTGAACGGATTTTCGGCGGGTATGGGTGCCGAGGCGATTCAAGAACTTTTAAAAAAGATTGACCTTGAGGCGCTTTATATTGAGATTCAGAAGAAGGTTAAGATATCCAATTCAGAGGCCATTAAAAATAAGCTGATGAAACGGCTGAAAGTCATTGAGTCCTTCCGCAAGGCCGGGAATCGGCCTGAATGGATGATCTTAAATGTCATTCCAGTGCTTCCCCCCGAATTGCGGCCTTTGGTTCCTTTAGATGGCGGCCGTTTTGCCACGTCGGACCTTAACGATCTTTATCGGCGTGTGATTAACCGCAACAATCGGTTAAAAAGGTTAATTGAGTTAAAGGCCCCGAACGTCATTGTTAGAAATGAGAAAAGAATGTTGCAAGAATCGGTGGATGCCCTCTTTGACAATGGCCGTCGCGGACGCGCCATTCGTGGGACCAACAAACGACAGTTAAAATCTCTTTCGGATATGTTAAAGGGAAAACAAGGTCGGTTCCGGCAGAATCTTTTGGGAAAACGGGTTGACTATTCCGGTCGGTCGGTGATTGTCGTCGGCCCCGAATTAAAGCTCAATCAGTGTGGGTTGCCCAAGAAGATGGCCTTAGAATTGTTCAAGCCGTTTATCTTTCAGAAGCTAGAGCAGAAGGGTCTTGTGACCACCATTAAGGGTGCGAAGAAACTCATTGAAAAAGAAAAACCAGAAGTCTGGGATGTATTAGATGAGGTGATTAAAGAGCATCCCGTGATGTTAAATCGCGCTCCGACACTGCATCGGCTCGGTATTCAGGCGTTTGATCCTATTTTAGTCGAAGGGAAGGCGATTCGGTTGCATCCCCTCGTTTGTACTGCGTTTAATGCCGATTTCGACGGGGATCAGATGGCCGTTCACATTCCGCTTTCTATTGAGGCGCAAGTGGAATGTCGGGTGCTGATGATGTCGGTTAATAATATCCTATCGCCGGCCAGCGGCAAGCCGATTATGACCCCTTCTCAAGACATGGTGTTGGGCTGTTATTGGCTGACCAAAGAGCGGTTAGGCGCCAAGGGAGAGGGAAAGATTTTTGCCGATGCCACGGAGGTTCGGGTTGCGTATGACGCGGAAGAAGTGGAAGAACATACCAAGATAAAAATACGGATGGACGGAAAGCGGGTGGATACCACGGTGGGCCGTATCTTAATGAGCGAGGTCTTTCCTAAGGGGATTCCGTTTTCAGCGATCAATAAAATTTTAAATAAAAAAGAACTTTCTAAACTGGTGGATATGTCGTATCGAGAGGTGGGTGCGCGGGAAACCGTTGTCCTTCTTGATAACCTCAAGGAACTCGGCTTTTCTTACGCCATGCGTGCCGGTATTTCTGTTTGTCTTGATGATATGCGTATGCCAGCCAAGAAAGGGCAGATTATAGAAAAAGCAAGGCGGGAAGTTGGCGAAATTGGCAGACAGTATTCTGAAGGGCTGATTACAAACGGGGAACGCTATAATAAGGTCGTTGATATCTGGGCGCATGTCACAGAATTGGTCGCCAACGAAATGATGAAGGAATTGGCGCAGGATGAAGAAAGGGCGAAGCACGGGAACGCAGACTTAAAAGCGCCGCTTAGGTTTAACTCCATTTACATCATGTCCGATTCAGGGTCTCGAGGTTCTGCGCAACAGATTCGTCAGTTGGGCGGTATGAGGGGGCTTATGGCGAAGCCTTCTGGGGAAATCATTGAAACCCCCATTACGGCAAACTTTCGGGAAGGGTTGACGGTTGTAGAGTATTTTATTTCTACGCATGGCGCACGCAAGGGGCTTGCCGATACGGCGCTCAAGACGGCCAATTCCGGATATCTTACCCGCAGACTTGTGGATGTGGCGCAGGATGTTATTATCAAAGAAATGGATTGTCAGACAAACGATGGCATTGAGGTGACGGCCTTGGTGGAAGGGGGCGAAGTGATCATGCCTCTGGAAGAGCGATTGCTAGGCCGAATTGCGGCAGAAGATATTCTAGATCCCATCACCTCCGAGGTCATCTGCCATCGCGAAGAGCAATTGGATGAAAAAAGAACGCAGGCCGTGATAGATGCCGGTATTGATAAGGTTAAGATTCGTTCGGTGCTTACTTGTCAGACCCGTCGCGGGGCGTGTGCCAAGTGTTATGGTCGGGATTTGGCGCGTGGCCGCATGATTGAAAGGGGTGAGGCGGTGGGTGTTATTGCCGCGCAATCTATTGGAGAACCCGGAACCCAGTTGACGATGAGAACGTTCCATATCGGTGGCACGGCGAGCCGTATCATTGAGCAGACGGTTCTGGTTGCGAGAAATGCTGGAACGTTAAAGTACATTAACTTAAATACGGTTAAGAATAAAGATGGCGATATGGTGGTGATGAGCCGTAGCGGAAAGATTGCCATTATTGATTCTGCTGGCCGTGAGAAAGAGAAGTATGCCGTTGTCTACGGTGCCAAATTAAAGGTGAAGAAGGAAGCGCAAGTCATTGCGGGTCAGGAGCTTGTTGAATGGGATCCCTATTCTCTTTCTATTCTAACCGAGGTTAGCGGAAAGATTGCCTTTGGGGATATTATTGAGGGGCAGACGATGCGGGAAGAGGTTGATGAAGTCACGGGGCTTTCTCGTCGCGTGGTTTCCGACTCGGGGGCAAATCTTCGTCCACGCATTTCCATCAAAGATGGTGATGGCCGCACCATTAAAATTGCGCAGACGGGTGCTGTAGCGCGTTACTTGCTTTCTGCCGGGGCGCATATTTTGGTTGAAAAGGGACAAGACGTTTTCGCTGGAGATGTCTTGGCAAAAATACCGCGTGAGACTACTAAAACAAAAGATATTACGGGCGGTTTGCCTCGCGTTGCAGAGCTTTTTGAGGCGCGAAAACCAAAAGAGCACGCGATTATCTCGGAGATTGATGGCACCGTGGAATATGGCGGATTCGTGAAGGGGATGCGTAAGGTTATTGTTAAAAACGAGATGGGCGATGCGCGTGAGTATTATGTAGCCAAAGGAAAGCATGTGAATGTGCATGAGGGCGACTGGGTACAGGCCGGTGAGCCTTTAATGGACGGTTCTGCCAACCCGCACGACATCTTAGATATCTTGGGGCCGAAAGAGTTGCAGAAATTTCTGGTAGATGAGGTTCAGGAGGTGTATCGGTTACAGGGCGTTGCCATTAACGACAAGCATATTGAAGTGATTGTGCGACAGATGTTGCGGCGTCTTCGCATTGAAGATGCCGGCGATACCGATTTCCTCATTCGTTCTCAAGTGGATAAGTTTGTCTTTGAAGAAGAGAATGAGCGCGTTATGGCAAAAGGCGGACAGCCTGCCACGGGGAAACCCATCTTCTTAGGTATTACCAAAGCCGCGCTTTCTACCGATAGTTTTATCTCTGCCGCCTCGTTCCAAGAGACGACACGGGTGCTGACAGAAGCCGCCATTAGTGGACGCGTTGACAATCTGTTAGGATTAAAAGAAAACGTTATTGTCGGGAGATTGATTCCTGCTGGAACGGGTTTAAGCGAGTATCGCGATGTTTATGTGAAGTCGCCCAACTCTCCCGCGTTGGCCTCTGTTGGGGCGGACGTGCAGTCCAATGGGGATGGTGCATAGGGGAAAGTCTAGGAAATAACCTTGCTTCGCTTGTCGAAATGACACAGAAGTCGCGTTATTCTTTCCCCCGGGCACTCTTCTTATGCACCCACTCAATCACGGCTTCTACATTTTCTTCGGGGGTTTCGGGCAATATGCCGTGGCCTAAATTAAAGATATGACCCGGCCGATTTTCAGCAAGCAGTAAGATTTCATCAACCTGTTTTTCTATTTCAATCTGGGGCGCAAAAAGAAGTACCGGGTCTAAATTCCCCTGAACGGCAACATCGTGGCCGACTAGGTTCCAGCCTTCGTTTAACGGAATACGCCAGTCTAATCCAATAACATCGCCGCCTGCTTCCCGTTGCATTTTAAGCAATGTCGCTGTGCCGGTTCCAAAGTGAATAATGGGAACGCCACATTTTTTTAGATTTGAAAAAAGTCTTTTCATGTGCGGAAAGACATATTGACGATAGTCACTAGCGGAAAGCGCGCCAATCCAGCTATCAAATATTTGTAAAACGTCCGCGCCGGCAGTGGCTTGGGCGCAAAGATAATCTTCAAGGACGGTTATTAACTTCGTCATCAATAAATTCCATACGTCGGGTGCGCCATACATCATTTGTTTTGTCTTGAGATAATTTCTGGAATGACCGCCCTCAATCATGTAAGAAGCAAGCGTGAAGGGGGCGCCCGCGAATCCGATTAAAGGAATTTTGAGCGCAGGTTTCACAGTACGAATCGCGTCCATGACAAAGCGCAAATCCGATTCTGGCGTAACGGGTTTTAAGGCCTCAACATCTTTTTGATCGCGAAGGGGATTGAAAATAGTAGGCCCTTCTCCTTTGACAAAATCAAGGTGCATGCCCATGGGTTCAATCGGCAAAAGAATATCGGCAAAAATAATCGCGGCATCAAGGTCAAACCGATTAACGGGTTGTAATGTGACCTCGGCGGCCAATTCGGGTGTTTTGCAGACTGTGAGAAGAGAGTGCTTCTCACGGATTTTTCGGAACACGCTCATGTAGCGCCCGGCCTGGCGCATAAACCAAATGGGTGTACAATCAACAGGCTCTCGCCGACAGGCTTTTAGAAATCGTGTTCTCATAAGGTGAGGGGAGATTCTATCATTCAGGAGAATAGGGGGTCAAACTTTGAAAGTTTTTATCCGGTGAGCGCTTCCTTTGTTTTAGCCTTTTACTTCTGTTAGTTTTCCGTTAACGCATTACGGCTTCGGCCTCCGTCTCCGTAAGGTCTATCCGTTCTGTTACTTTTGCAATCGCTTCTTTAATCATATCGTGGTAGGATATTAGCATGTAAGGCGATGAGAGGCCAAGATGAACAAAAAAGTCATCCTAAAAATCATTCTGCCGATCCTCCTTTTATCTATATTGTTGTACTATGCGGGGCGTCTGCCAGCCTTTTTAGCCGCTCGGCAGCCGATTAAAGTCGGCATCCTGCATTCGCTCACTGGCACCATGGCGATCAGTGAAACCTCCGTGAGGGATGCCACCCTATTGGCAATTGAAGAAATCAATCAGCGTGGCGGTGTTTTGGGAAGACCCATTTTACCGATTGTGGTGGATGGGAAATCCGATTGGCCGACCTTCGCACGGGAGGCTGAACGGCTGATTACAGTAGAACAGGTCTCTGTGGTTTTTGGCTGTTGGACTTCTGCCAGTCGCAGAACCGTCAAGCCTGTTTTTGAAAAATACGATCACCTGCTTTTCTATCCCGTTCAATACGAAGGGCTAGAAGAATCGCCAAACATTATTTATACCGGAGCCGCGCCCAATCAACAGATTATTCCAGCCGTCAAATGGGCATTCGATCATTTAGGGAAAAAGATTTTCCTCGTGGCTTCCGATTACGTTTTTCCGCGAAGTGCCAATGCGATTATCAAAGACCAGACAGCCGCCTTGCGGGGAACAATTGTGGGTGAGGAGTACATTCTCCTCGGAAGCACGGACGTGAAGGAGGTTGTGCAAAAAATTATAAAGGCAGATCCAGATGTCATCTTCAACACAATCAACGGCGACACCAATGTTGCCTTCTTCAAAGAACTCCGTGCGGCGGGGATTCGTCCGGATAAAATTCCGACCCTATCGTTTAGCATTGCGGAGGATGAACTGCGTAGTTTAGATATCAAGACAATGGTGGGCGATTATGCGGCATGGAATTATTTCCAGAGTGT
>CAYJXH010000099.1:0-6001 GCA_964373975.1 uncultured Nitrospirota bacterium
GAATTTATCAATAAAAATTTTGTCTATTCGATCCTTGCTTGATGTTTTGATGGAGCCAATCAGTTTTATCTCATCGTTATTTTTTACGATAAGATCATGCTGGTAGCTCATACAAAACTGCTCCTTACCGCGAAGCATGACCGGAATTTGTACCACGCCCGACTTGCAATCAACCCCAGCTTCTCGGATAACAAGTCTTATCAAGTGCTCAAAAAGATCGCCGTTTATTTTTCTTGCCGTATTCGACTTACCAGCAGGCAAAGCATCTAATGTTGAACCAATAGACATTTGCAACGTGTAGACAATTCTATTGATCGCTTGTCTGTCATCATCTGACGTTACTTCTTTTGCGTTTTTCAAAATCCCTACAAATGATTTTTTCGCGGTGATAAAGTCTGCAACGCTATACATCAGCCTTGAATTGATTGGCCGTGTAATTTGATAACCACCATCAGAACCGTACTGATAAAACTGGTAGTGGTTCTCGTTTTGAGAAACGATAATTGCTTGGAGTTTCGTTGCCACATAGCTTAAATACGTTTCCGCAAAATCCAAAAAATTGGAAAGTGTTTTGAACGTTGACTTGTCCGTAGCAATTTTTGTGAGTTGAGTCACTTTCATCGTATTGAGTTTCTACGTTTAAGATTTTCGAAATCGTATTCTTTCCAGTGCTCAATCGGCCACTCTTCTACCAATTCCAGACGATTTACCGCCCAATCAAGATATTCCGTAGACAAGTCGCACCCAATCCATTTCCGTTGGAGCTGTTCTGCACAAACAGCAGTCGTTCCAGAGCCAAGAAACGGATCAAATATAATATCATTCTCGTTCGATGAGGCGAGTAGAATTTTTCGCAAAAGTTCCTCGGGCTTCTGAGTTGGATGAGGCGTTTTCTCGTGCATTCCGTTACAGGTTGTTGGAATTTCTAAAACGTCTTTTGGTTTCGCTCCATCGGGATTCGGCTCCCAATAATGTTGTTTTCCATTACCGTACTGGCTTGTGGCGGCCTGCGGGTGGGTTGGATATTTCAAAGTATGTTCCGAATAGGGTATCCGAACCGCGTCAACATTGAATTTATGTTTTTTGGTTTTACGAAAATGTAAAATACTCTCATGCGATCTGCCCCAATCATTCGCCAAGCTCGCCTTATTTTTGTAGTGCCAGATAATCCAACGGCAATGATTAAAAAACTGCATCGCCGGAGATTTAATATCCGAAACAATTTCCGAAAAACCGCAGACGTAGAGCGATCCTGTCGGTTTTAAAATCCGCGCCACTTCTTTTATCCAGCTTTCTGACCAATCAACATACTCTTTTTGGGAATCAAAGTAATCCCAATTTGCCTTCTTGATATTGTATGGAGGATCGGCAAAAACCAAATCAACTGATGCCTCCTCAAGGGATTGCATTACCGTAATACAGTCGCCAAAATAGAGCTTTCCATTTGGATGCTCGTAGTATACATGAGGCAATAAAGTTCTTTGATTTTCTTTTAATTTGTTCATCTGCCCTTTGTACTGCTTTTGACCAAAGAATTCGTCCACTTCGGTTTTGCGTCTGAAAGATTGTCGTAATTGATTTTGCATATCTATATTCAGGTTCAGCCCCGTTTTAAAAAAAGATAGAAATTCACAAAAATAAATATCCCCACAATCAGAATCATCGCGTAATGATGCACCGAACCTGTTTGCAATCGCCGAAAAAGCCTTGCCCCCAGATGATTCGCATATCCCGTGATATTGATAAAACCATAGACAACATATTTCTCGAAAAGGTTTGCAACACGGCTTCCCGAGAATGCCCCATCCCCTACATTATTAACCGTGCCATCAATAACGGCGATATCAAACGAACGACAAAGCGCAATAAATCGTTTCATGGGGGAGATGACAATGCGGCGATACACTTCCGTCACGGAAGCCTCGTACGCCGCAATTGGCCCCGATGCAAATCGCAAAAAAAGCGCACCGCCTTTGCGGTAAAACCAATCGGTATCTATGCTGACATGCTGATGCGGCTGAAGTTTTTTTTGCAATAGAAAAAACACAACAGCAGTGAGCGAGAGCATTTCGAACGCCCCTATAAAATGCCCCGCAGTGAAAGGATGATAGTCAACAGGATACGGAAGAAGCCGATAAAGAATGCCGGGGAAAAGACCCATGAGTATACAAAGGCCTCCCGCAAGTGCCATCGCCAATAACATATTTTTGGGAGGATCGGACGCGGCAATCTTTTTATCCTCTCCAAAAAACACGGCGTAAGGCAATTTGAGCGTGGTGGATATAAACGTTCCACAAGAGGCAATCGTCAACATGAGATAGACCAACGGGATTTCAGCGGCGGCAGAGATCGTCATTGATTTACTGATAAAGCCGTTGAAAAAGGGAACACCGGAGATGGAGAAGCCGCCAATCATAAAAAGGAATAAGGTCAATGGCATTGTTTTATAAAGGCCGCCTAGATCGGTTGCCCTTCTTCTTCCGGTCATAGCAAAAACAGAACTCATGCCCATCATCAAAACGGCTTTGTACAAAATATGCGCAAAGGCGTGCGCGACGGCACCGTTAATGGCCAACGGCGTTCCGATCCCGATACCCGCCACCATAAAGCCGACCTGACTGATAATATGATAGGCCAGAAGCCGTCGTATATCGTTCTCCAGCATCGCGTACAAAACGCCGTAGAGGGCCATGATCGCGCCGATCCACATCAGCGGCGTAAATCCGGCAAACCCTCGAACGAGGACATAGACTGCGGTCTTCGTTGTAAACGCGCTTAAAAAAACAATCCCGGTGACACTGGCCTCTGGATAGGCATCCGCAAGCCACGCATGAATCGGAGGCACCGCCGCATTCACAAGAAAACCAAATAAGATCAACATGGGGCCTAATCCCATCTCATTGAAATGCAAAAATGTGGGATCATTTCCGGCGGACAAATAAATCACGATTCCAGCCAAAAGACAAACACCGCCAAAGATATGAATCAGCAGATAGCGCAAGCCAGCCGCGCCGTTTCCGCCCATGAGGACGATCACGGTGGAAGAAAAGGCCATGGCTTCCCAGAAGAGAAAGAGCGTCACCATATCCCCAGAAAACACGGCCCCTATCGCTGATCCCGCGTAAATAAAGGCGGCAACAGGCTCAACCTTGTTTTTAACATGGAGAGAATAGATCATGCCGATTAAGGCAATCAGCGTGAAGATATAGCCAAACACGAGGCTTAATCGGTCTACCCGCCCAAAAGTGAGCGACATATCCATCAACGTGATTTGGCCGTAGGTCCCTGCCGGAAAGACGCATAAAGACAGGAAGGCCAATGCGGGCATCCCCAAAAGCACAATCGCGCGCGCCTTCGCAGAGGCCGGGCCTCTCTCTTTCACAAAGGAGAGTAGGATTGCCCCAACAAAAAAGAAGAGCGTAGGATGAATCCATCCGTTCATTGAATGACCTGCTTTGCCAGTTCCAGAAAATAATAGGGGAAAAGGCCAATTAAAATTGATCCAATCGCTGTAAACATCAACGGGACAACGATAAAGGGTGTCTCGCGAATTTCATCTGCATCGTGAGCGGCATGAGCCCCCAGACTTTTGAAATGCGACCCCTCCCCTGCCCCCCCCACAGCCCCAACGAGGCGGTACGCCGCCTGCGGGGCTGTAAAACCGCCGGCGGCCGGTGCCGCCCCCTCAAAAAATGCCTTATAGATAACAGGCAGGAAATAGGCCGCATTTAATAGGGTACTAGATAGCAACACAAACAGGATCGGAATATTGCGGGCCTCAATCGCGCCAATTGCGAGATACCATTTTGACAAAAATCCCGCAACAGGCGGAACACCAATCATGCCAAAAGCGGCAATCGTAAACGCAGTCATCGTCCATGGCATTTTTCGCCCAATGCCTGACATCTCGCTGATACACGTTTTATGCGTGGCGACGTAAATGGATCCCGCGCAAAAAAACAGTGTGATCTTTGAAAAGGCGTGCGCCGCGATATGAACAATCCCACCCATCATCCCGCTAGGCGATAATAATGCGGCACCAAGCATCACATAAGAAAGCTGGCTTACGGTAGAATAAGCAAGCCGCGCTTTGAGATTGTCCCGTGTCAGCGCGTAAATCGAGGCCATCAGGATGGTAAAGGAAACGAGGTAAAGTGTGAACATTCCTAGATGAAGCTTTTCCATTAAACCCACACCGAAGACATGAAAGATGACACGCAGAACTGAAAAGACACCCACCTTCACCACAGCCACCGCGTGCAGAAGGGCAGAAACAGGCGTCGGCGCAACCATCGCGGCGGGAAGCCAAGCGTGCAGAGGCATAAGAGCGGCTTTGGCAAATCCGACCAAAAACAATATATAAATGAGTGTGAGGAGCGCAGGACTCACGGCATTCATTCCCGGCGTGGCCATTGCGCCTTCAATCTGGTACGAGAAAAGGCCGTCGGGGGAAAAGTCTAATGTCCCCGTGACGCTATAAGTCAAGACAATTGCGGCCAAAAGCGCGCTCTTTGAGGCACCCGCAAGATAGATAAGATATTTTTTAGCGCCTGCGGAAGATTCGGCAGTTCCTTTATGTCCCACAAGGGGAACGGTTACAAGAGAGAGAATTTCATAGAAGACGTACAGGGTTAAAAGGTTGGATGAAAAAGCAACGCCAAGCGTCGCGGATAAGGCCAAAGCAAAGCAGATATAATAGCGCGTCTGGTGAGATTCCTTCGTGCCCCGCATGTAACCTATCGAATAGAAGGAAGTCACAATCCATAGCAAAGAGGCCACAGAAGCAAACATAAAGCCCAGGGCATCAACGCGCAATTTGAACGCTAGACCCGGGAGAAAGGTATAGAGCGGCGTAATGATTATTTGGCCTGCAAAGATCGTTGGGGCCATAGACATCACCACTAAAAATTTAAGCACCCCGGCGGTAATGGATGTTGCCTCTCTCATATTGGGCCGCTTGTCGAATAAAAAAATCGGAACGGTTGCGACCAATGAAATCAAGATTGCAAGGAGCGGTTTTATGGAGGTGACTTCTACCATCTGATGTCACTCCCACAATTTTTCTTCGGCCAGTTTTTTACCATTTGAGTAAGTTCAATTCATCTACGTTGGTTGTCGCCCTTCTTCTAAAGAGCACCACGATAATGGCCAATCCAATCGCGGCCTCTGCCGCCGCGATGGTAATCACAAAAAGAGAGAGTATCTGCCCGACATGCGATTGTAGGGTGCTAGAAAAGGCGACTAAATTGATATTGGCGGCGTTGAGCATCAATTCAATCGAATACAAAATAATTAAAAAATTGCGTCTCACCAAAACCCCAACCAAGCCGATCACAAACATCAGGGCTGAAACGGTAACGTAATAAGAAATGGGAATCATAATGCTTATCTTGTCGGCGTCTGTTTTGCTAGAACCAGTGCCCCGACAATGCCTCCTAAAAGTAAAACGCCCACCACCTCAAATTGCAAAATATAGTCTGTAAAAAGAGCCACCCCTATTGACTCCGTATTATTATAAGGTTCCGCAGAAAGCCCTGTCGGTGTAATGGCCGGCCCCCGATTCACAAGATTAGACTGGGAAATGGCCAGCAATATCTCACACAGAAGCACAGCGCCAAAAAATAAGGCCAGTTGGTACTGCCGATTGACAATGGTTTCAGTTTCTTTTTGATTCAAAAGCATCAAGACAAAAAGATACAATACGAGAATCGCGCCCGCATAGATAATAATTTGTATTGCGGCAATAAACTCGGCATGCAGAAGAATAAAGATGCCCGCAACATGCAACAGCGCGGAAAGCAGTGCCACAGTACAATGAATAGGATTTTTTAGCCCGATCGTGAGGATCGAAGAGATAATCGTTACGCCAGAAAAATAAAAGAAAAACAAACTCTGCGTCATATAAGCACACCCGCTCCAAGTTCTAATGTTTCTTGAGGGGGCAATCATAACGCACTTCTATTGCCGAAGGAAAGAGGCAATATAAACTAAAGACTTGCGT
>CAYJXH010000100.1:0-6001 GCA_964373975.1 uncultured Nitrospirota bacterium
ATCACCGTTTTCTTTCTCTTTTTGTTTCTGTTATCCTGTGGCAGAAAAGGGGATCCTCTTCCACCTGAAAAAGTGAGCTTTGGAATAGACTATGAACGATTTTTTATATAAAAAAAATAGACTCTACTGTGGGAGCGTTGATATTGAAACGATTGCGAAAGCGGTCGGAACCCCTTTTTACCTCTACAGCGAGGACACCATCATGCGCCACTTAAATGCCTATTTAAAGGCGTTTTCGTCTGTGCCCCATCTGGTGGCTTATGCCGCAAAGGCCAATTCGAATATTGCCATTCTTCGTCTTTTAGCCAAGGGAGGCGGGGGCGCCGATATTGTATCTGATGGAGAACTGCAACGCGCCTTGCGGGCGGGAGTTGATCCTAAAAAAATTGTTTTTGCAGGTGTCGGAAAAACGCGCGAGGAGATGAAAAAGGCCCTGCGTGCGGGGATATTGCTATTTAATGTGGAGTCTGAACAGGAATTGATCGCATTAGATGAAGTTGCAAAATCACTTAGGTTAAAAGCGCGGATTGGCCTTCGCGTCAATCCAGACGTCAATCCTAAGACGCATCCGTATATTTCCACCGGATTAAAAAAGAGTAAGTTTGGCATCAACAAAAGCGAAGCGTTGACGCACTATAAACTTGCCAGCCGTCTGGCGAATATCGAAGTGGTTGGCATTCACTCGCATATTGGTTCCCAACTCACCGAGGTAAACCCTTTTGTTGCGGCTTTGAAGAAGATTTCAGAATTGATTGTATCGCTTCGCGCGGAAGGAATTCCCATTCATTATTGGGATATCGGCGGTGGATTGGGGATAACATACGACAACGAATCGCCGCCACTGCCGAAAGACCTAGCGGCATCTCTTCTTCCCATATTAAAAGAAAGCGGCTGTACAATTATTGTAGAGCCGGGACGTTCGATTATTGGGAATGCGGGTATTTTAGTGACGCGTGTTCTTTATACCAAAAAAACGGAAGCAAAAAACTTTGTCGTGGTGGATGCGGGAATGAATGACTTAATCCGACCCTCTCTCTATGGCGCGTATCACCGCATTTTACCCGTGGTGAAAAAAAAGAGAAAGAATGAAATAGTTGATGTTGTAGGCCCCATTTGTGAGTCGGGTGATTTTCTCGCGCAAGATCGCGACATGCCTCAACTAGGATCAGAAGAACTTCTCGCGGTGATGAGTGCGGGCGCCTACGGTTTTTCTATGTCTTCAAACTACAATGCACGGCCCCGTCCCCCTGAAATACTCGTTCACGAGAAGGGCTACTCTATCATACGAGAAAGAGAATCGGTTGACGACTTAATGCGGGGAGAGAAGATTCCCCCTTACTTACGATGACGCGGCAGGAAGGGGACCGTCCCCTGCGAGGGGTGCGACCCTCGCAGGGCACGGTGCCCCTGCGGGAAGGGCGTGGTTTTTTTATTGCACTGCTTGTGATGAGTGCTATTTGTATTGTAGCGTTAGGTGTATTCTTTTTTTCGGGTCGTGCGATTACGCTTTTTACCTTCAAAAAATTCGTCGTGAACAAGGCATTTGTCAGGCTTCTTCCCAAAGAGTATACTTTAGAAAAAGCCGAAGCGATTCGGAAACAGGTTTACGATTTTTACGATCATGCGGAGTCCGAGGGGATAAAAGATACCACGGTTCTGCTTGTGAGTCAGAAGCTACAGCAGATTATGGCCGACGAGAAAATTACAGACGAAGAGGCGCAATCTCTTTTGACGCTGGTGGAGAAGGAAAAGGGGGCGACTTGATGCAGATTCCTTTTTGGAAAATGAGCGGTAGCGGAAACGATTTTGTGATGATTGACGTGCGCGAGAAACCGCTTGTGCTTGGGGCGTTCTCACTGTCCGAATTTATTGCAAAAATATGTCGTCGTGGGCTTTCGGTTGGAGCGGACGGGGTGATCTTGCTGGATTATTCTTTAAAAGCAGACTACGCATGGCATTATTACAATGCCGATGGGGGCGAGGTTGCAATGTGTGGAAACGGCAGCCGCTGCGTGGCCCGATTTGCATATCTCAATCATATCGCGCCCGCACAACATACCATTGAGACATTATCGGGAATTATTCACGCAGAGGTTTTAGGAAAACATAGAGACCGCGTGCGGGTACAGCTTCCCGATCCCACGGATTGTAGACTTCATATTTCCGTATCGGGAATGGCCACAGAAGGCCATTTTGTCAACACGGGCGTGCCGCATGTTGTTTATTTTGTGGATGATGTTGAAAAAGTAGAGGTTGTTTCGCAGGGACGATTAACACGCCATCATCCTTTATTTGCCCCAGCAGGAACGAACGCGAATTTTGTTCAAATTATTAGTAGCCATCAGATTAAAATTAGAACTTACGAACGCGGGGTGGAAGACGAGACGTTGGCATGTGGCACCGGATCGGTTGCCGCCGCAGTGATTGGAACTGCAATAGGAAAGACCACTTCTCCCCTAGAGGTTGTGACGCGAAGTGGCATCGTGCTGGGTGTTCATTTTAAGCAAAAGGCATCGGCCTTCAGTGAAATTCATTTGGAGGGGGATGCCCGTATTATTTACAAAGGGGAGCTTTCAGAGGAGGCGTTATTGTAGGGGCAGACCTGTGTGTCTGCCCTGATGAGGGCGAACACATAGGTTCGCCCCTACGAATATAAGAGGAGATTCAATTATGTTTCACGGTTCGATGGTTGCGATTGTTACTCCATTTAAAAAGAATAAAGTTGACGAGAAGGCGTATGAGGGTCTGATCCATTTTCACTTAAAATCGGGCACGCACGGAATTGTTCCCTGTGGTACCACAGGCGAATCGGCAACACTAACACAGGAAGAACATCTGCGTGTTATTGAGATGACGGTTAAAATAACCGGGGGCAAGCTTCCCGTCATTGCAGGAACAGGATCAAATTGCACCGAGGAGGCGATTTTCTTTACGCGGAAGGCGAAACAATTAGGGGCGGCGGGTGCTCTGCTCATCACCCCTTATTACAATAAACCGACGCAGGAGGGGTTGTTCCAGCATTACAAAGCGATTGCAAGGGCGGTGGATATTCCGATCATCCTCTACAACGTTCCCTTGCGAACAGGGGTCAATCTTCTGCCAGCAACGCTTGCGCGGCTTGCCGTGTTTGACAATATTATCGGCATTAAAGAGGCAACGGCATCGTTACAACAGATTAGCGATATTATTGCTTTGTGCGGCAATCGTTTTTTAATTATTTCTGGAGACGATTTCACTGCATTGCCCACAATGGCCGTGGGAGGCCATGGGGTTATTTCCGTCACGGCCAATATTGTTCCTGCCGAAATGGCCCATATGATGAACTGCGCTGAAAAAGGTGATTTCAATGCCGCGCGAAAATGGCATGAAAAAATCTACGCGTTCCATGACCTGATGTTTATGGAAACCAATCCCGCCCCCGTCAAAGCCGCCTTGGCCATGATGGGGAAATGCACCGATGAAGTGCGATTGCCTCTTTGTAAAATTTCTGATGACAACGCGGAAAAACTCAAAAAGGCGTTAAAGAGCTACGGTCTTATAAAGGGAAATAAAGCAGGATGAAAATTATTGTTTGTGGTGCAGCCGGGAAGATGGGTCAGGCAATACTTTCGGTTATTGATGGAGAAGATATCCAATTGGGTGCGACAATAGAGATTGGGGCCGATATTAAAGCGGGGTTATCCAAAGGCAAAGTGGTTATAGACTTTACCTCTCCTAAAGGAACGCTTGCTATTCTGAAAGAAGCGATTTCCCAGAAGAAGGCAATAGTTATTGGAACCACAGGATTTGGTCGAGAGGAGAAGAAAAAGATCACCGTTGCTTCCAAAAAAATTCCAATCGTCTTCTCTCCGAATATGAGTGTGGGGGTTAATGTTGTCTTTAAACTGCTTGCGGATGCGACTTCTGCATTAGGGGATGCGTATGACGTGGAGATTGTAGAAATGCACCATAAAAATAAAAAGGATGCGCCTTCTGGAACTGCTTTGCGAATGGGAGAAACGATTGCACAAGTGCGTGGAATAAAACTTAATGATGTTTTGCGGAACGGGGTCAGGCAAAAGGGTGACATTGGCTTTTGTTCTATTCGAGGTGGGGATGTGGTGGGAGATCATACCGTTATATTTGCAGGCCACAGAGAGCGTGTTGAGATTACACATCGCGCCCATAGTCGTAAGAATTTTGCAGAAGGCGCGTTGATTGCCGCCCGATGGGTGGTCAATCAGCCGCCGGGGCTTTATGACATGATGGATGTCCTTAATCTTAAAAAGTTGGGATGATCTATACCCAACAAGACGAATTTTTTATGCGTCGCGCTCTTTCCCTTGCCAAAAAAGGAGCAGGCAAAACCTCCCCGAATCCAATGGTTGGCGCGGTGATTGTGGGCCATGGAAAAGTGGTAGGGGAGGGGTTCCATCATGGGCCAGGCTTACCCCATGCGGAAGTTATAGCGTTTGCTAAAGCAGGTTTGAAGGCAAAAGGGGCAACCCTCTACACCAATCTCGAGCCTTGTTGTCATACCAAAAAACGGACGCCTCCCTGTACAAATCTTCTTTTAAAAAGCGGTATCGCTCGCGTGGTCATCGCCATGAAAGACCCAAATCATCAGGTCAATGGCCGGGGCATTAAAATCTTGCGACAAGCGGGGATCACTGTTACGACCGGCGTATTACAAAAGGATGCCGAACGACTCAACGAAGTTTTTATCAAACAGATGACCACGAAATTGCCGTTTGTTATTTTAAAAGCGGCGATGACACTGGATGGGAGAATCGCCACAAAGTCCGGCGAGTCCCGATGGATTACGGGTGAGAAGGCGAGACAAGAGGTGCACAAACTTCGATCACAAGTTGATGCGGTGCTTGTGGGGATAGGAACCGTGCTTGCCGATGATCCCATGCTCATTGCTGGGGGAAAAAAGAAGAACCCTTCGCAGGGCACGTTGCCCCCGCAGGGCACGTTGCCCTTACGGGCGGTGATTGATCCTCATCTAAAAATACCGCTTCATTCTCGACTGATTGCTTCTATTTTAGAAGCCCCGACACTGCTACTGACAACTGTTTCCGCCACTTCCAAAAAAGCAATCCTTGTTACAAAGACTGGTGTCCGAATAGAATATTTCCCAAAAAATACGGCGGGGATTCCCTTTAAGGCGATATTAAAAAGGCTGGGGCAGATTGGCATTACCAGTGTTTTAATTGAAGGGGGCGGAAACGTCAATGGCCGTGCGCTTCGAGAAGGCGTTGTGGATAAGGTTATTTTTTATATTGCCCCCAAGTTTTTGTGTGGAAACGATGCCAAGGCCGTTGTTGACGGAAAAGCAATCTCTTCCCTTGCTGATGCCACCTCCCTACACGATGTCACGATTCGCAAGGTTGGCGACGACCTCTGTGTTGAAGGATCTATAGGCAAATAAAATGTTTACAGGCATCGTTGAAGAGATGGGCGTCGTTCAATGGATTCGCAAATGGCCTAGCGGTATCGGTATTTCGATCTCTGCGAAAAAAACACTTAAAGGTTTGAAGCGGGGAGGATCGGTTGCCGTCAATGGCGTTTGTCTCACCGCCACTGACATTTCTAAAACGGGTTTCTCTGCCGACCTTGTTCTGGAAACAATACGGGACACCCATTTGGGAAATCTAACCAAAGGAGAAAAGGTTAATTTGGAAAGAGCCATGCGCCTTAAAGAGCGTATTGATGGACATCTTGTTTCGGGGCATGTAGAGGGGGTCGGCATAATAAAAGAACGAAAAGAATCGGGAAACACCCTCTCGCTAAAAATTACGATTCCTCCCAAAATAAAAAAATACTGTATTTTAAAAGGATCCATTGCTGTGGATGGCGTGAGCTTAACCATTCAATCTCTTTATAGAGGAGGTGCAACCTCTGCGGGAGGCATTACTGTTGCAATTATTCCCTCTACTGCGAAGAGGACAATTTTAGGAATAAAAGCGGTTGGATCGGTTGTGAATCTGGAGTCTGATTTAATCCTGAAAAATCTTGC
>CAYJXH010000101.1:0-5890 GCA_964373975.1 uncultured Nitrospirota bacterium
ATCGTTACGCGGCAGAATGTTTTTCGACAAACTTTTTGACCGCTTCGATATTTTCCAGTATGAGCTTTGCTTTTTTTAAGCCAAATTGAAATGGAAACTTATCATCGTCTGTTTGTTTGAGCACCAACATTGCGTTTCCCTTGAATTCTCCTTCTTCTACTGGCATTTTATACTCTCCATTGTTTTATAAATCATTGAGCCACCCGACAACGTCGGCGACGACCCTCTCCCTCCCAACCTCATTAAACGGTTCATGATAAAACCCTTCATAAAAAATGAGCCTCTTTTTATCTGATGCTATCTTATCATAAAGTGTCTGTGCACCTTGGGGATAGACAATTGTATCCTCTGTGCCTTGAAGAATCAAGGTCGGCAGAGCTATTTGATTCGTCTGTCTCCTGACCCTCTCATTCATCTCTCGAAGTGCATGATAAAATCCGGGGGTGCCATGCGTTTGGGCAAGCGGATCTGCGCGGAAAGCATTCACAATGTCTTGATCATGGCTTAGCTTATTAGGATCGCTTGGATATCGGATGCGTATCGTTGGAAAAAATCGGTTCAATGCGATTCCCAGAAAATGAAGCAGGGCCGGAAGCGGAGTAAACATATAGGCCGGCGCAGAAAGGATGATCCTTTTTACGGCTTCTGGAAAATGAATGCAGAAAGCAGACACGACCAAACCACCAAAACTGTGCCCCATTAAAATAATCGGTTGCCCCGGAATTTCCTTTTTAGCGGTGTCAACTATTTCTTTGAGATCGTTTAGAAAATCGGTGTAATGCGCCGCATAAGTTCTACGACCGGTTGATTTTCCAAACCCCCTCTGATCATAAGCAACAACAGCAAAACCAAGTTCCGAAAGTTCCCTCTGAAGCCGTAGATACCGCCCCCCATGCTCGCTTACCCCATGAACAATGATGAGAATAGCGCGTGGATTTTTGGGAACGACCGAGCGATAGAACAGGGTAACATCACTGCATTTTAAAACCGACTCTGTTTCAGTCATCTGCTAGATCACCTGGCCATAGAGCGTGCCTGTGGTGGTTTCCTTGATTCTTACGGTAACAAATTCCCCCGGATTAAAAGCAGTTTTTGGAAAAACAACGGTCAGGTTCCCTTCCGTCTTTCCCATTTGTTGGTTGATCCCTTTACTCGCATCCCCCTCAATGAGGACCTGTAGCTCTTGGCCGATATAATTTTTATGTTTTGCAAACGCAATCTTATTTTGTAAATCATTCATGCGAATAATGCGGTCGGTTTTAGTCTCCTCCGAGACATCCTCTCTATAGTCTCTTGCGGCTATCGTTCCTTTTCGTTCCGAATATTTAAAGATGAATGCGTTATCAAATTCAACATCTCTCATCACCTGCATCGTTTCTTGAAAACAGGCTTCCGTCTCGGTTGGAAATCCAACAATGATATCGGTCGTTAAAGTAGCCGTGGGGATAATCCGTCGAATGGTTTTCACAAGGTCAAGATATTCTGCGGACGTATACGTTCGATTCATCAAATTTAAAATCTGATCCGAGCCCGATTGCAAGGGGAGATGAATATGGTTACAGATATTGGGATACGCGGCAATGGCGTCAAGCAGTTTTTCAGGAAAATCTTTTGGATGCGGCGATGTAAATCGGATGCGCTCCAATCCGGGAATCTGCGCCGCCTTCACCATTAAATCTGCAAAACCCTCCCCCTCATAACAATAGGAATTAACATTCTGCCCCAATAGCGTTGCCTGCCGATACCCTGATTTTACGAGGTCTGAAAGCTGATTTAAAATGGAAGAGACGGGCAGGCTCCTCTCCCGCCCGCGCGTATAGGGAACCACGCAAAAGGTGCAGAAATTGTCACAGCCGCGCATAATCGTGACCCATGCATTGACCCCTGGTATTCGTGCTGGCGCAATATCACTATAGGTTTCATATTCCGAAAGAGAGGCCGCAATGGCAGACGTCGTTACGTCCTCTTGAGGATGGGTCCGCAGGGCACGTTGCCCTTGAACGATTCTATCAATGAGGTGAGGCAATGCCCGATAATTATCCGGCCCCACAACCAGATTCGCGACCGGATGATCGAGCAATTCTTCTTTGAGGTTTTGGGCCATGCAACCCAATACCCCCACAATAAAAGGGCGTTGTTCGGCTTCTCTTTGTTTTTTGAGCGGGCGCAGGATATCGAGCCGACCGTATATTTTACGATGCGCATTTTCTCGAATGGCACAGGTATTCATTAACACCACTTCGGCCTCATCCTCCAACAATGTGATCTGATGGCCCTTGGCAATTAAAATAGACCGAATCAGTTCCGAGTCAGACAGGTTCATCTGACAGCCATACGTTTCTAAAAGAATATTCATAACAACGCTCCTAGAGCCATACCCTCCTTTACCCCCGTGATAACAACAGGCAGTAATTGACCGGATAGGTTACGCAAACTGCTGACCCCCACCCGAATAAAATTACCCGTGTATCCGGAATAAAACCCTGCCTCACGGCTCTGTTCAAATAACACATCCACTGATTTCCCAATGGACGCGTTATAAAAAACCTCTTTTTTCTCTTGAGAAAGCTTATGTAAAATCTGTGATCGTTTTTTTATGATGGACAACGGAACAGGCGAAAGCCCCATCCGTGTCAGGCGGGTTCCTTTTCGTTCTGAAAATGGAAAGACATGGAGATACGAAAATGGCAAGTCTGCGATGAGAGAGACCGTCTCATCAAATTCTGCTTCGCCTTCTCCGGGGAATCCAACCATCACATCTGTGCCGAGGGATAAATTCGGGACTTTGGCCATCGCCTCACGCGCAAACGCAATGTAATCTTCCCGCGTATAGCGTCTTCCCATATTGCATAAAATATCGTTACTGCCGCTTTGCAAAGGCAGATGCAAATAGGGACAAAGCTTTGTATTGCCCATTGCGTCTAATAAACAAGACGGCACCGTGGTCGGCTCAATAGAAGAGATGCGAATCCGGGCAAGACCCTCAATGGATTCTAGTGCGTCAATCAGATCGGCCAGGCCCCTGCCCTCACAAGAATACTCCCCCAAGTTGACGCCGGTTAAAACAACCTCTTTATGTCCTTGCGCGGCCCAAAGGGATGCTTCTAATAAAACGTCATCAAACTTTCGGCTTCGCTCTCTTCCTCGCGTGTAAGGAATAATACAAAACGAACAGAAGAAATCACAGCCATCTTGAATTTTAATGTTAGGGCGTGTTTGAAGCAACGTGCCCTGCGCGTGATTAAAAACGCCTGCTGTCGGCAGAGTAAAATCATCTTTACAGATTTTGGATGAATGAAAGACAAGCGGTTCTGATAACTTACTTAAACATTTTTTTGAGTTATTTTGAATCAGCGAAGGGATCAACAGCTTATGATCGGCACCCGCAATCAGATCAATGCCATCAATTTTCCGTAACGCATCTACCCCTATTTGTGCGTAACAACCGGTAACGACAAGAAACGTGTCGGGTTTATTTTTGAGGATTTTTCGTATGAGGCGGCGGCAGTCTGTCTCGGCAGATTCTGTTACGGAACAGGTATTGATGACACAAATATCGGCGGGGGTGTAAGGTGCGACAACGGTATAGGAAGCCGTTGCAAACCCGCCCCCAAGGACATCGCTTTCCGACTGATTAAGCCTGCATCCAAAGGTATGAATGGCAACGGTGGTCATGACTCAATTGGGTAACCTGCAAGCACCCATGCTTTAAATCCGCCTTCCATCGAGACGGCGTTTTTATATCCCATTTTTTTTAAAGATTGCGCGGCGACGGCACTTCTCCCGCCTCCACCGCAATGCAGAATAATCAGCTTGGATTGATCTTTGACATGATCTTCAATGGTCATTTCAAGAATTCCGCGCGGAATTGAAGCCGCCTCTGGGAGTCGTCCTTTTTTATATTCTTCCGCTTCTCGAACATCAATCAGAAGAAAGTCATCCTGTTGATCCATTTTCATTTTGACTTCGCCAACTTGTAATAATAAAATCTCTTGCTTTGCTTCATTCACAAGGTCTTTCCATGTCTTCATCGCTTCTCCCTATTTTATTGTTCTCCTAAAAGGTGTGTTAGAACGGGCAAAACAAATGCTTCAAACCCCGCTACTATTTTCTCTGGCTCTCCTGAAAGACAGATAATAGGCTTCGTTGAGACAACGCCTAAAAAAATTGGTTTTATAGCCGTTTCTAGCATGGATCGCCGATGGGCTTCCAAAATAGCGACGGGATTGGTTATTTGATAGGAACTCGCTCCCTTGATTAAGTCGGACATAAAGTTTCCGTCTATCGCAAGCGTTGCCCCAGAGAGAACAACCATATCCACCGTTCTAGCAACTTCTACCAGTTTTTTTATAAAAGGCAAAAGGTCGTTTGGCATGATCCCCTGGAATAAGGGAAGACCTCCAGATTTTTCGATCATACCGAGAAGACAAGAAGCGTTACAGTCATACTTAGACCCAATCGTATAAGGTGTTCCGGGAGCCATGAGCTCTTTTCCTGTTGAAAATACAGCCACTTTGGGTTGACATGAAACCTTTACTTTAGGTATTCCTTGGTGGGCCAATATCACAATGTCTTGTGCGGAAATCTTACGTCCTTTTTTAAAAATAGTATTGCCAACCTTTCGGACGGACCCTTGAAGAACGATGTTCTCAAACTTTTCCACAAAACGCGTGACCTCAAGTGTCTTTCCTGAAAATGAGGCTTCATCCTCTTTAATCACAGCAAAATGGCCTTCCATAAATCGTTTAATGGCCATATAGCTGTCTTTTTTTACTTTAACGGTCTTGCCCAAGGGAAGCTCAATCGCCATGCTAGGCATGGGAATGTCTCCCAACGATTCAAAAACAATCGGTCTTCTAGGCGACGCCAATGCGGTTCCAGACGCGAGAAGCAGGTACCCTTCCGCCGTTGAATTGGAGTAAGGAGGATCATCAATAACAGCCGCCACCTCCGAAAAAAGAACCCTGCCTATTGCGTTTGAGATCGGGATATCTTCTGCTTCAATGGGGCCTTTCTCGATTTGTGTCAAAAAACGTGCCACCGTTTCTTTATTAACGCTGTTCCCTGCCATTCTGCTTCCTGTCCCTTTATTTTGCGCCACGAAGGAGCGTAACGCGTAGGTTAGTTTCTAACATGAGCTGGTTTTTAATTCAAGTCCTGTGGAGAATATAAAGGTATTGGAAGCCAGACAACAAGGCGGTCTTATTATAAAAAGGGCGGCGGCACCCCGCCCTACATAGATTGCTCGGCGATCTCTTCTAGGACTATACTCATAAACAGTGAAATACGGAATAGGGTATGTCTTTAATTAGCACTGAAAAATGGAACGCGTTAAGTGCCCGACTGGTCAGTCTTGGGATTGATGAAAAAGATATTGATGAACGGTTTATCCGTTCTAGTGGGCCGGGCGGCCAGAATGTCAATAAGACTTCTACTTGTGTGGTGTTGACCCATCCTCCATCTGCCATTACGATTCGTTGTCAGGAAGAAAGGACGCAAGGGTTAAACCGTTATCGGGCGCGTCAACGTCTGGCCGACAAGGTAGAGGAGATACAACTAGGTGCTGAAAGCAAGCGTCAGAAAGAGATTGCAAAAGTTCGCCGTCAGAAGAAAGTCCGTTCTCGCCGCGCCAAAGAAAAGATGTTGGTTGCAAAACACCAACGCTCCGAGATCAAGCAAGGCCGCAAGGGGGTGACGGGCGATGAATAACATTTTCCCCGAAGTTGAATTTGACATCATGATGTAATGGTGGCAAACTTGGCATGGGAATACAGATGGAGGGTCATTTAATGAAGCGAACACAAATTCAAATTGACGAATGGATCCATGAGGCCGTAAGACAACGGGCCTATCAAGAGGGCCGATCTATGTCCGATCTTATCCGTTCGTT
>CAYJXH010000102.1:0-3261 GCA_964373975.1 uncultured Nitrospirota bacterium
CTTATGCAGGTAGAAACTGGGCACCATTTTAAACTCTTAAAGATGTCAATGGGCGGGTCTGCGCGGCTAGGCTTCGTCCAAACTTCTCATGGGTCGTTTGAGACCCCCGCATTTCTTCCAGTAGGAACGGCAGGTTCCGTTAAGGGCATGACCCCAGAGGAATTAAAACGTCTGGAGGTTAAGGCGATTCTTTGCAATGCGTATCATCTTTATCTGCGTCCGGGACATGATTTTATTGCAAAACGCGGCGGGCTTCACACCTTTATTGGATGGGATCGCCCGATTTTAACCGACAGCGGCGGGTATCAGATTTTCAGCCAAAACCTTCTGACGAAAATTAACGACGAGGGGGTTCTGTTTCGTTCTCATCTCGACGGCTCGGAACATTTTCTCTCACCTGAAAAAGTTGTTGAAATTGAAGAGGCGTTGGGCGCGGATATCATTATGCCTCTGGATGAATGCCTTCCTTATGGTTCCGATTACAACAAGACCGACCTGTCGCTTGATCGTACATTAGGCTGGGAACGCCGTGCGAAAAAAGCAAAAACGCGGACGGATCAATATCTATATGGCCTCCTGCAAGGGGGATTTTACCCTGACCTCCGCAAAAGGGCCGCCGAAACAATTTTAAATATCGGTTTTGACGGCATTGCCATTGGTGGGGTTTCTGTCGGCGAGCCGCAAGAAGAAATGCTTACGGTATTAGAAGGGGTACTGCCCATGATTCCATCCCATCTGCCACGCTATTTAATGGGGGTGGGAAAACCAGAAGATATTGTTTTGGCTGTTTGTCGCGGTGTTGATTTCTTCGATTGTGTTCTGCCCACGCGCCATGCTAGAACCGGAGAGCTTTTTACTTCTTATGGAGAGATTTCTATTCGCAACGCCCAATATAAGGACGATGATCGGCCGTTAGACAGCGATTGTTCCTGTTATACCTGTCAAAACTTTTCGAGGGCCTATTTAAGGCATCTTTTTATGGCAAAGGAAATTTTGGCAATTCGGTTGAATGTGGAACACAATTTATATTATTATACGGCGCTGATGAGAAAGTTGCGTGAGGCAATAGAGAACGATACCCTTCCGCAATTTTGTAAAGATTTTTTCCAAGCGCGGCGAAGTCGGGATGCTGACGCACGCGAATAGGAGGTCAGGTTGATTGATTTTTTTGTAACAGATGCGTATGCGCAGGCGGCAGGGGCAGGTCCTCCGCAAAGCCCAATGGGGATGATTGTTTCCTTTGTTCCTTTTATTGCTATTTTTGTGCTGTTTTATTTTCTGCTTATCCTGCCACAGCAAAAGAAAGCCAAACAAAGAAAGCAGATGATTGATGCCCTAAAAAAGGGGGATCGCGTGATGACCTCTGGCGGAATGATCGGCACGGTTGCGGCACTTTTTCCAAAAGTAATTTCGATGCAAGTCGCCGAAGGAACCCGAATTAAAATAAACCGAACTTATATTGAAGAGGTGTTGGTTTCTGAAAAGGACGAGGAGTAGAAAAGGTGAAGACATCCATTACATGGCGGCTTTGCCTCATGATCTTATTCTCCGTTATTTCCATTGTTGCGCTGATGAAACCGATGACACTCGGACTCGACCTTCAAGGCGGAATGCATTTGGTCATGGAGGTGGAAGGGGAGAAGGCTGTAGAGAATGTTGTCGAACGGACTGTTCTGGCCATTCAGGAATCGCTGGAAAAAGAGAAGATCATCATCAAATCAATAAAACGCGATGGGCATTCGATACTGCTTGTAACGCCCACTGAAAGCGAAGCCGCTGTTACCAAGGTTTTAGATCAATATCCAAACTACAGGGTCAACAAGGGGGCGGCCACTGCGGAAGGAGAAAGCAAGACGCTCTCCTTGAAAGCGTCGGAAGTGAAACAGGTGCTTGAGGCGTCCACTTCACAGGCATTGGAAACAATTCGAAACCGAATAGACCAGTTTGGGGTTACCGAACCGCTCATTCAGAAACAGGGAGAAAATCAGATCCTCATCCAGCTTCCCGGGGTAAAAGATCCAAAACGGGCGATGGAGTTAATTGGCAGAACGGCGCTCTTGGAATTTAAATTGGTAGATGAAGATAACCCGCTTGTAAGGCTTCTCCCAACCACAATACAACCAGATGCGGAAGCGAGAACCTTAAAGGATTTTAGCGACAAAGTTCCAGCGGATCGTGAGATTCTCTTTGAGCGGCGGGTTGATAAAGAGACGGGTGACGTTACAAAACACCCCTATCTTGTTTCAAAACAGGCGATGTTAAGAGGGGATGTTATCTCCGATGCCCGCGTGGAAATTGGCGATTTTAATGAGCCTTCTGTGTCCATCGTGTTTGATCGTGTGGGGGCGAAGGTCTTTGAGAAAGTAACTGGCGAAAATCTGGAGAAACGACTGGCTATTGTTTTGGATAATACGGTTTACTCTACACCAAGAATTCAGTCGAAGATCAGCGGCGGGCGTGCGCAGATTACCGGATCGTTTACGTCAGTTGAGGCCAGCGATTTATCCATTGCGCTTCGCGCGGGGGCATTGCCAGCACCTGTGAACGTTATTCAGAACGTAACCGTTGGCCCTTCTTTAGGCCAAGACTCCATTGAAAAGGGCATAAAATCATCTCTTATTGGCGTGGTTCTGGTTGTCCTTTATATGACTTTTTACTACCGTTTATCGGGGCTTTTGGCCAGTGTTATGCTTTGTTTTAATCTTCTTTTCTTGATGGGTGCGCTGGCCGCTTTGCACGCAACGCTCACGCTTCCGGGTATTGCCGCAATCGTCTTAACGGTGGGTATGGCCGTTGATTCCAATGTTTTAATTTATGAACGAATACGCGACGAGATCAAGAAGGGTCGGCCGGTGCGTCTGGCCATTGATGGGGGTTATGAAAAGGCGTTCTCCTCGATTTTTGATTCTCATGTGACCACGCTGATTACAGCTTTGGCCCTTTTTCTGTTTGGAACGGGGCCGGTGAAAGGATTTGCTGTCTCTCTTTCTCTGGGCCTTCTGATTAACCTGTTTACCGCATTGGTTGGGACCAAGGTTATTTTTGATATGATTAACAAGCGGTGGCGCATAGAACACTTGAGTATTTAGAAGGCGCAGTGTGTCATTCCCGATTAAGCATTCGGGAATCCATGAGGCGGTTCCCTCCCCTCGCAGGGCACGTTGCCCTTCAAGGGGAGGGCTAGGGTGGGGATGGGGTTTTGGTGCAAATATGATTGAAATTTTTAAAAAAACAGACATTGATTTTGTTGGGAAGCGTTTT
>CAYJXH010000102.1:3361-5850 GCA_964373975.1 uncultured Nitrospirota bacterium
AAATATGATTGAAATTTTTAAAAAAACAGACATTGATTTTGTTGGGAAGCGTTTTATCTTTTTCATGATTTCAGGAGTAGCCTTTTTGGTAGGCATAGTCGCTATAATTCAACTAGCGCGTGGGGGGGGAAATCTGGGAGTTGATTTTGGCGGTGGAACCGCCATCTCTCTTAAGTTCAACAAACCAATCGCGATAGATGAGGCCAGAAAGATTTTATCAAATGGCGGAATACCCGATGCGGAGCTTCAGGCCGTTCTTGCGGAGCAGAGACTGCTGATTCGAATCAAGAAGACGGAGGGTGGAAAAGTGGATGCACGCGTTTCAGATCTTTTTTTAAAAGCGCTTCCTTCAAATCCATTTGTTCTGGAAAGCAGTACTGAAATTGGGCCTAAGGTAAGCCAAAAACTCCAGAAGGACGCATTATTAGCAGTGGCTCTTTCGATGCTTGGGATTATTCTCTATATTTCCTTTCGGTTTGAGTTCCGGTTTGGCGTGGCCGCTGTGATCGCCACCCTCCATGATGTATTGGTCATCCTCGGCATTTTTTATATTTTAGACAAAGAGATTACGCTTTTGTTCATAACGGCTCTTTTGACGACTGCGGGATATTCTTTAAGTGATACGGTGGTTGTTTTTGACCGAATACGCGAAAATCTAAGGACGAAAAAACGGGAGTTGCTTTCCAATGTCATCAACCGATCCATCAATGAGATATTAGCACGAACATTTAATACAGGTTTTACCACCCTTTTGGCCGTTGGAACCCTTTTCTTGTTTGGCGGCGAGGTGATCCATGATTTTGCGTTTGCAATGATTTTGGGGGTTATCGTCGGAACCTACTCTTCTTGGTTTATCGCCAGTCCTTTCCTGATGGTCTTAAAGGGCGTGACAACGCCTGCAAATGAATCACCTGTTTTAAACACCCCAAGGGTGTAGTTTTGGCGGTAACGCCATAGAAGGCTTAACATGATTCTTCCCGCCGTGGTACCTCTTTCTGGAAATTTGAAAGAGATACCGCTTCCAATCTTGTTTCATTTTTTAAAAATCAGTTCTAAAACAGGCATTTTAACCGTTCGCCACAGTTTGTTTTCAAAATCTATCCATTTTCAAAATGGAGATATTGTCTTTGCCACATCCAATTACCCCGACGATTATTTGGGGGAGGTTCTTCTAAAATCCGGAAAAATTAACTTCAAACAATATGAGATTACGGAAGAGCATTTAAAATCAACTGGAAAGACGCAAGGGGCCATTTTAGTAGAGCAGGGATTTGTGAAGCCAAAAGACCTTTTTGAGACACTGGTAATACAAATAAAGGGAATAGCGATAAGCCTTTTCTTTTGGGAGGATGCCGTTTACAGTTTCAAGGAATCACCCCTCTCACAGGAAGAATCCATTGGCATTATTGTTGATCCAGATGAGATTATTCAAGACGGATTAACGCGCATTTTTGATTGGACGCGCCTCGTGCGACTCTTGCCGCCCCTTCATTTTGTCCTTAAAAAAAAATCGGTTCAAAGCGCCAAATCCTTTAAATGGTCTTCCAATTTAGACTGGGTCTTTCATCTTATTGATGGCGAACGATCGGTTCGAGATATCTTAACCCTTTCATCGGCAAAGGCATTATCCTGCGCTCAAATCCTCAACTTCTTTATTACGACCGAGAGTCTCATTCCTTCTTTGCCTTTCCCCCATGAAGCGGAAAAACCACGGGAAGCGGCTCCAGAAACAAAACGAAGTGCTGTGAATAAGGCGGGCAATAAGGAAGAAAGGGATATCTCTTGGGAGGAAATGCCAGAAGAAGTTCAGATTCAAAAGATTCGAGAGGTTTTTGCAAAAATATCTTCTCAAAATTATTATCAAATATTGGGTGTGCCCCATGACGTTGAAAAGGAAACGATCAAACGGATATATTTTAAACTGGCAAAACGCTACCACCCAGATCGTTATAGGGGAGGAGAGTTATTGGCGGTGGGCAAGGAGGTTGAGTCTATTTTTATTCACCTAACACGCGCTTATGATGCCTTATCGGTGGATCAGACCAGAACGGCTTATGATAAGGCATTAAAGGATGGTTTTTCGCAGTCCTCTTCAGAAGTGCAGTCGGCACAAGAATTTTTTTCTCGCGCGGCAACCGCTTACGCTGAAAATGATTTAAAAAATGCGGTCTATTTCTTAGAAGAGGCGATTCGGTTGTTTCCTGAATCTCCCGAAAAATACACGGTCTATCTTAGGTATGGGCAGGTCGTTTCTCGCGTTCCCGGAAAATTACGCGAGGCAGTAGACGCATTTCGTAAGAGTGCACTGCTCGATTCTTCTAAAGCCGAGCCTTACGTTGAGTTGGGATTGGCTTACGGGAAGACCGGACTGAACGATAAAGCCGCCACTGCTTTTCAAGAGGCATTAAAAAGGGATCCTGAAAATAAACTGGCCTACGCGGAACTTGCCAAGCTCGACAAAAAAATAAAAAACTTAGGATTCTTATAAG
>CAYJXH010000103.1:0-2732 GCA_964373975.1 uncultured Nitrospirota bacterium
TTGTGGGGATGCTTTATGAGCGGCGGCATACCCGACTTATTGCCGATTTTGGAGGTCTTTCTTCACAGATGCCGATCTTAACGATACTGTTTGCCATTACGATGTTCTCGTCTATTGGATTGCCCGGACTCAACGGATTTATTGGGGAGTTTTTAATTTTAGTGGGGGCCTTCCAATACAACAAGGCCTTTGCGGGGATTGCCGTGATTGGTATTATTTTGGGTGCGGCTTATATGCTTTGGCTTTTTCAACGGGTGATGTTTGGCCCATTAGATAAGCCTGAAAATAAGATATTGTCAGATTTAAATCCGCGTGAGATCGCCTATATGGTTCCGCTGATTGTCCTGATGTTTTGGATCGGTCTTTATCCAAAACCGTTCATTGAGATTATTGATCCTGCGGTGATGAATATTGTAAAAAAAGTCAATCCCGCCTTCCTTGAACAAACGTTATTAAAAACTACGGCGAACCTTCCCGTGCGCCTACCCATTCCCCTGGTGGATTTAGAATAAATGCAAAGTTCTTTATACTCCCTATTCGCTATTTTGCCAGAGATTATTCTGGCGATTGCCGCTTGTGCTATTTTCGTCATGGAGCCGTTTATTCCAAAGGAAAAACGGAATATCATGGCCTATTTCTCCCTGGGGGCGTTGATTCTTTCTGCCCTTTCTCTTTTGTTGTTTTGCGGAAAAAACATCTCTGCGTTTAATGGCATGATTGTGGTTGATGCTTATGCCATTGCCTTTAAGGCCATTCTGGTTTTATCTGCGATTGTTGTGGTGCTGATGTCATTGGAGTACGTTAAGATTGAGAAGATTTTTCTGGGTGAATATTATGGGCTGATTCTTTTTGCCACGATGGGGATGATGTTTCTTCCCTCCGCATCGGATCTCTTATCGTTTTATCTTGCTTTGGAACTCATGTCGGTATCGTTTTATATCTTGGCCGCTTTTATGCGAAAAGACCCCAAGTCTTTGGAGGCAGGGATTAAATATTTCTTGACTGGGATTTTTACGTCCGGACTCATTTTGTATGGCATTGCCTTTTTATATGGTCTAACAGGCACAACCCATTTAGGATCCATTCGCGCAATTCTCTCCACCACGCAACCGCTTGCGGGGGTCGCACCCCTTTCGAATCCGATGCTCATTTTTGCGTTGATTCTTTTGATTGCCGGGTTTGGGTTTAAAATTGCCGCCGTGCCATTTCACATGTGGGCACCGGATGTTTATGAAGGCGCCCCCACACCGATTACGGCCTTTCTTTCTGTGGGATCAAAACTAGCCACGATTGCGGCAATGTTGCGTGTTTTTGTTTTTGGTCTTCCCTTGAGTCACCCTGATTGGTCGCAATACTTATGGATTATCGCGGTGCTTACAATGACGTTGGGGAATGTTGCCGCGTTGGTTCAGACCAATTTTAAACGTCTTTTAGCCTATTCCTCCATTGGCCATACAGGCTATCTGCTCATGGGACTTATTGTGAAATCGGAGTTGGGTCTCGCCGGGATATTGATTCATTCCGTGGCCTATCTTTTGATGACACTCGGTGCCTTTATGATGATTGTGTTGGTTTGTAAATCCGAGTCTCGCGGCGATCAGATTAAAGACTTGCGAGGGTTGGGCCGAGCCTATCCTGTCGTGGGATTTGCGTTTATTCTTTTTGCCCTTTCCTTAATTGGTATTCCGCCGACGGCCGGGTTTATTGGGAAACTGCTTCTTTTTGGCGCGGCGATTGAAGGCCAGTTTTATTGGCTTGCGGTTATTGGTATTCTCAATAGTATTATCTCACTTTATTATTATTTCAAAGTAGCAACCGTGATGTTTATGGAAGACGCCCCTGAACAAGTAACATTGTCTTTTTCACTGCCGCTCAAAGTGAGTCTTCTGGCCCTTTCCGCGGGAACATTGCTGATAGGGCTTTATCCAGAGCCGCTCATCCGCGGTGCGCTCTCCTCCGTAAAAGTTCTTTTTTAGAGAAGGACAAGGCCTAAAAAAGAATGGGTTTAAACTCGACAACCGAGAGTGGAATATGTATACTTTATATATACATAAAGGAGTAAGCGATGGAAGCCAATGTTGTTGAGTTACGCTACAAGATGAAAAAAGTTCTTCAAGCTTTGGATCGGCGGGAGAAAGTAAAGCTTCTGTATCACGGCAAGGTGAAGGGAACCATATATCCTGTTTCACAGGTCACGAGCCAGAAGATTACGAGCCATCCCTTTTTTGGAATGTTCAAAGCCGATACGCGATCTGTTTCCGATGTCATGGATGATTTGAGAGGCTCTCGGCATCGTGCTGTTTGATACCGATATGTTTATTTGGGTTCAGCGTGGGCATGAACGTGCAAGCCAATGGATAGAGTATGAGGCGGAGAGATACCTTTCCTTGCAGACCTATCTGGAGCTTTTACAGGGTGCTACCGATAAAAACCAGCAGAAGTGGGTTAAAGGTTTTTTATCTGATTTCTCATTTGTTATTCTTCCACTGACGGAAAATATCGGTCATCGGGCCGCGATTTATATAGAGGAATACGGTTTGTCTTCGGGCCTAAGGGCCGGAGATGCGATTATTGCGGCGACGGCCGTGGAGAATAATTTAAAATTGGCAACCTCAAACGGGAAACATTTCAAAAGAATTGTTGATTTAGAGAGTCGTGTTTTCAAACCTTAAGAAAGACAGTATGATTAAAGAAGCGATTGCGAAAATAACGGAACGGATTGATCTTTCCGA
>CAYJXH010000103.1:2832-5700 GCA_964373975.1 uncultured Nitrospirota bacterium
ACAGTATGATTAAAGAAGCGATTGCGAAAATAACGGAACGGATTGATCTTTCCGAAACGGAAGCCGAAGACGTGATGCGCGAGATCATGGAAGGGGCTGCGACATCGGCACAGATTGCCTCTTACATTACGGCCCTGCGAATGAAAGGGGAGTCGCTTTCTGAAATATGCGGATCCGCAAGGGTGATGCGGGAGAAGGCCACAAAAATCCGCGTCAGCGATCCAAACGTCGTAGACACCTGCGGCACCGGCGGCGACCAAAGTCACACCTTTAATATCTCTACGACTGTTGCCTTTGTCTTGGCGGGGGCTGGCGTCACGGTCGCAAAACATGGGAATCGGTCGGTGTCGTCCTTGTGTGGAAGCGCGGATGTCTTGAAGGCGCTCGGCGTGAAATTGGATATTTCTTCCGAACGGGTAGAGGCGTGTATCAACGAAATTGGCATTGGCTTCCTCTTTGCCCCTCTTTTTCATGGTGCCATGAAATATGCCGCAATTCCGCGCCAGGAAATCGGTATTCGCACGCTCTTTAATATTCTCGGCCCGCTGACCAATCCCGCCTCCGCGGCCGTGCAGGTGATGGGGGTTTTTTCTGCCGGACTCACCGACCTTCTCTCCCAGGTATTGTTAAATCTAGGCTCCCGGCACTGCTTTGTGGTTCACGGAATTGATGGCATAGATGAGATTACCATTACAGGAAAGAGCCGCATCGCCGAGGGAAAAGACGGCCGCGTGGCTTCCTACTTTGTCGAGCCTTCTGATTTTGGGTTTTCCATCGCGGCCCCTGCGGACTTAACGGGAGGGGACCCTGGTAGGAATGCGGCGATTCTCACTGCGATCTTAAAAGGGGAGCAGGGGCCGCGCCGCGATATTGTTTTGATGAATGCGGCGCCCGCCTTGGTCGCTGTTGGATTTTCTAAAAATCTAAAAGATGCGGTCGCGCAGGCATCAGAATCCATTGACCGCGGGTCAGCGTTAGAGAAGCTTTTTGCCCTTTGTGAGATGACCAATAAAACGTGACACTCCTCGATAAAGTCTTAGAAGCAAAGCGGCAAGTCATCTCCTCCCAAAAAGGATCTCGGATATTGAAGGAACTCAAGTCGCGTATTGCTGACCGTGAGATGACACGCCCGTTTTGCGAGGCCGTTACAAAATCTGAAAAGTCTTCCTCCAAACTCATTGCGGAAATAAAGAAAGCATCGCCTTCCAAAGGGATTTTAAGGGAAGATTTTAATCCCGTTGAGATTGCCAAAATATACGAAGGGGAGGGGGCCTCCGCCCTTTCGGTTTTGACCGAGGAGAATTTCTTTCTGGGAAAACTTTCCTATCTGGACGAAGTCCGCGCCGCAGTTTCTCTGCCGATTTTGCAAAAAGATTTTATTTTGGACGAGCATCAGATTTATGAAGCGCGGGCCTTTGGTGCGGACGCCATTCTACTCATTGCCTCCCTCTTGACGCGGCAACAGATCATTGATTATTTTCACTTGGCCTCGGGCCTCTCTCTCTCCACGCTGGTGGAGGTGCATACACAGAGCGAATTGGAGGCGGTGCTTGACTGGGCACCCATGATTGGGATAAACAATCGTGACCTGACAACCTTTAAAACGGATATTCAAACAACCGCGCGACTGATGAGAGACATTCCATCCGATGTGCGAAAAGGAAAAATATGGGTGAGCGAGAGCGGGATAAAATTGCGAGCGGATGTTGAATTTCTCAATGAAGCGGGAGCGGACGCGCTATTGATTGGAGAGACTTTTATGGCATCAGAATCTATTCCAGAAAAAATAAAAGAGCTTTTAGGGCGGCGGCGTTGAAAGTTAAAATTTGTGGGATCACCGATCTTTCTGACGCGCTAGCCGCCATTGAATACGGCGCGGACGCGTTGGGTTTTATCTTTGCGAAGGCCTCGCCACGCTTTATTCAACAGGATAAAATAAAACAAATTATATCGAAACTGCCTCCTTTTGTAACCACGGTCGGGGTTTTTACAGAAGGAACAAAAGAGGAAATTGAAACGGCCGTTTCTTACTGTGGCATCTCTCTGATTCAACTCCATGGACATTTTTCACCAGAGATCGTACAAGCCTTTTCCCAAAGGGCCATTTTTGTTGTCTCTCTCAAAAATTTGGATTCACACCCTGCGCGTGCTATCCTTCTGGACATTGGCCAAAACAAGATTGATCCGCAGGAAGACGACCCCTTGCTTCATCTGCCTTCATTGCGGGATAGAAAGCTTATTTTGGCGGGTGGGCTTACGCCGGAAAACGTGCGAGAGATGATTTTAAAAGTTTGCCCCTATGCAGTGGATGTTTGTAAGGGTGTTGAGTTGGAACACGGTAAGAAAGATCATGAAAAAATGCGGCGGTTTATCTTGACCGCAAAGGGACTTTTGGGATAATGCTTCTACCCAATAATAAAGGCCGATTCGGCGTGTATGGAGGTCGTTATGTTCCAGAAACACTGATGCCCGCGCTGGCAGAGTTGACCTCGGCTTATTCCTCGGCTAAAAAAGATCCAAAATTTCAAAAAGAGATTTCAGCGTGTTTAAAAAATTATACAGGCCGCCCCACACCGCTTTATTTTGCAGAACGTCTTACGGATGCCCTGAAAGGCCCGAAAGTCTATTTAAAACGAGAAGACCTTTGCCATACCGGCGCCCATAAAATTAACAATACAATTGGTCAGGCTCTGTTGGCCAAACGGATGGGAAAAGAACGGGTGATTGCGGAAACAGGCGCGGGACAGCATGGCGTTGCGGTGGCAACCGTTGCGGCGCGTTTTGGGCTTTCATGTGAGATCTACATGGGCACAGAAGATATGGCACGGCAGGCGTTAAACGTAACGCGGATGCGTCTTTTAGGGGCCA
>CAYJXH010000104.1:0-5688 GCA_964373975.1 uncultured Nitrospirota bacterium
AGCGAACCCCGCTTATGAAGACTGATACCGCACATTCAGTTTTCGTGCGGCAAAAACCTCGTCCACTCTTTTGATCGGCCTTGTATGCGGCGCGCCGGTTACTTTTTTCGGTTCCTTTTCGATCTCATCGCATATCGCAAGCATTGCCTTTGCAAAACTATCTATCGTTTCTTTTGATTCACTTTCTGGAACCTCAATCATTAGGGCTTCCTCCACAATCAACGGAAAATTAACCGTCGGCGGATAGAACCCATAATCAATTAACCGCTTGGCAATATCCCATGCGTGAACGCCCTGCGACTTAAACTTTTTGGCAGTCACCACAAACTCGTGCATACACGGCCTGTTATAGGGAACAGGCAAGACATCTTTGAGCTGTTTTTTAAGATAGTTCGCATTGATAATCGTATTTCTGCTGATCGCTGAAAGACCTTCCGCGCCGAGCCGCCGAATATAGGTATACGCGCGAAGGAGAATTCCAAAATTGCCGTAAAAACCATGCACACGGCCTACCGATTTTTTACGCGGCTTTTCAAAACGATATTCTTTATTATTCTTCTCGATCAGTGGATACGGAAGATACGGGATTAAATAGCGCTTAACCCCAACAGGCCCTGCCCCAGGACCCCCTCCGCCATGCGGGGTTGAAAAGGTTTTGTGAAGATTAAAATGAACAATATCAAAACCCATATCACCGGGACGCGAAAGCCCCAACAGGGCATTGAGATTCGCGCCATCTAAATATAAAAGCGCACCGGCCTCATGAATAATCTTGCTGATGGTTCCAATCTCTTTTTCAAAAAGACCCAAGGTGTTTGGATTGGTCAACATCATCGCGGCCGTTTGGTCGTCCACCACCCGCACAAGATCATCCGTATCAATCCCCCCGTCAGCATTGGTCTTCACCGTTTGAATGGTAAATCCAGCGAGTGTCGCGCTGGCTGGATTGGTACCATGCGCCGAATCAGGAATAATTACTTTTGTGCGACGAGATCCCAAACGGCCTGCGGCCTTATGATAGGCGCGAACCATGAGCATACCCACAAGCTCCCCTTGCGCCCCCGCAGAAGGCGTGAGCGAGACCTGATCCATTCCCGATATTTCAGAAAGAAATTGCTGTAGCTCATAAAGCAGTTTAAGCGCGCCTTGCGCTGTTTTAGCGGGTTGCAAGGGATGGATATTGGCAAAGCCCGCATAACGCGCAACCTCTTCATGAATCTTGGGGTTGTACTTCATCGTACAAGAACCAAGGGGATAGAACCCTGTATCAACGCCATACGTTTGGGAAGACAGCCGCGTGTAATGGCGCATAAGATCGTTCTCGCTAATCTCCGGCAAGGGCAAGGGAATTTGCCGTTGATATTTTTTAGGTATCAATGCGTCTATAGATTGCGTCACTTTTGGAAACGTAACCCCCCTTCTTCCAGTAACCGATTTCTCAAAAATTAAACTTTCAGACACGCGACAACTCCTTTTAATAATAATTCTAACTCTGCCTCTGACTGTTTTTCAGTCACACAAATCATGAGATGATCCGCAAATTCCGGGTAATAAACAGAAAGATCAACCCCCCCTAAAATGCCACGACGTGATAATTTTTGTAATAACAGGGCAACGGGGACGCGGGATTTAATGACAAACTCTTTAAAAAATGGCGCCGAGAAAGGATACGAATAGCCGTCGAGTGCGGTAATCTTCTCCTTCAACTGATGCGCCTTCGTCAAACAAAGCATGGCCACTTCTTTTAGCCCTTCCGGTCCGAGTGTGGACAGATAAACAGCCGCCGCAAGCGCATTGAGGGCTTGATTGGTGCAGATGCTGGATGTCGCCTTCTCGCGTTTGATATGCTGTTCTCGTGTCTGAAGCGTAAGACAAAATGCGCGGTTGCCTTCTAAATCCACCGTCTGTGCGACAATTCTTCCCGGCATTTGACGAATATAGTCGCGGCGCGTCGCGAAAAAACCAACATAAGGGCCGCCAAAACTCATGGTATTCCCCATGGCCTGACCTTCCCCCACGGCAATATCAGCACCAAACTCCCCCGGCGTTTTTAAAAGGCCTAACGAGATCGGGTCAACAATCATTATCAATAACGCGCCATGGCGATGCGCGAGTGCGGCAATCTCTTCCATCTCCTCTAACTGGCCCAAAAAGTTGGGGTGCTGAATCAGCACACACGCGGTCTTCTCGGAGATCTGATCCGATAATGCTTGGAGAGACGTTCGTCCCGCAAACTGCGTCTGTTGTTGGCCTATTTCAATTTCCTGAACTTGAACACCCGTATTGCCGGAGAGATAGGTTTTGACCACTTCTCTATAATGGGGATGTACCGTTCGTGCCACAAGCACTTCCGTGCGCTTTGTAATACGAAGTGCCATCAGCACGGCCTCGGCGGATGCGGATGCGCCGTCATAGATTGACGCGTTGGAGACCTCCATGCCGGTTAAATCGCATATCAGGGATTGATATTCGTAGATCGTTTGCAGAAGCCCCTGACTCATTTCCGCCTGATAAGGGGTATAGGCCGTATAAAACTCCGACCGAGAAAGAACCGCATCTACGGTGGTCGGAATAAAGTGATTGTAACTGCCTCCGCCCAAAAAGGATATCGGCGTCTTATTGGTCTGGGCGATCTCCTGCAGGGTTTGTCTTAACTCCATTTGAGAAAGTGGTGCGGGCAGGTCTAATGGACGATTCAGTCGAAATTCTTGTGGAATCTCTAAGAGCGCATCAAACGATGCGAGGCCCATTCCCTCCAACATGGCGGCTTCTTCTTCTGCTGTCTTGGGAATATATTCCATACTCATATCTGTCCTCATATCAGGGCGACCACAGGGGGGCGCCCCTACTATTACTACGTTCCCTTCCTATAAAACGGTGCCTTTACAATAACCGCGGCGGCCCCTCTTTCGTGAATCTCGATAAAAATCTCGCTCCCCTGCTCCGCATAACGTGGATCAACAAGACCCATGCCAATTCCCTTTTTTAGACTAGGAGAGAAATTTCCAGAGGTAACCTTGCCTATCTCTTTGTCGCCAGAATAGATACTATATCCTTCTCGTGGAACCCCCCCTACCAACAACTGGAAACAAATCCTTTTTTGGGTCACCCCCTTTTCTTTCTGTAACATCAAAGGCTCTTTTCCAATAAAGTCTTTCGTAAAATCAATAAACTTATCTAATCCTGCTTCAATGGGCGTTGTCTCCTCATTGATTTCGTGGCCGTATAAGGGATACCCCTTTTCCAGTCGCAACGTATCGCGTGCCCCTAAGCCCACTGGCAAGATATTAAATTCTTTTCCCTCTGCAAGCAGTGCTTTCCAAACCTTTTCCGCAATAGAGGAAGCGACCATGATTTCATATCCTCTTTCCCCTGTGTAACCTGTTCGCGCAACAAGCGTGCCCTTACCGCGCGCGCCAATAATCTCGGTATCAACGAAGGTTCGCAGGGCGATCTCCTCTTTATCAAACGGGATGACCCGTTCCAAAAGATCCCATGATTTTGGCCCTTGCAGGGCAAGCAGGGCAGTCTCAAACGTAACATCTTGGAGATTTGCGGGATCGGACAGATGGCTCTGTAACCACAAAAAATCCTTTTCCCTATTTGAAGCATTCACAATAATGAAGATTTTATCTTTAGCCTGCTTATAAATATAAATATCATCTAATACCTTGCCTTGTTCATTGAGCAAAAATGAGTATTGCGCCATTCCCTTTTTAAGTTTTAGGGTCGGTGTGGGAACGATTTTCGACAGCATCGCCTCGCACCCCTTACCCGACAGCATGAATCTTCCCATGTGGCTAATATCGAATAGGCCTACATGGTTTCGAACTGCGTCATGCTCTTTTAAGATGCCCGAACCTGTGTAATGAATCGGCATCTCCCATCCTGCGAAGGAGACAAACTTTGCCCCTAATTTTTCGTGACTATCGTATAACGGTGTTTTTTTCATGCCGTCCCCCCTTAATGTAGGGGCGATCCTTGTGGTCGCCCTGTCGTCCCCCTGGGCAGGCACAAGACCTGCCCCTACAATTACAACGTACTAGCCCCGGGCGTCCTACGCCCTCCCGCCCAGATAAGCAGATTGTACCATCGGGTTTTTCAATAAATCTTGTGCGCGATCGGCAAGCACGATATTCCCTGTTTCCATGACATACCCGCGATCCGCGAGTGCCAGTGCCGCATAAGCGTTTTGTTCTACCAGAAAGATTGTTTTGCCGAGGCTTCTAATTCCCTTAATCATCTCAAAAATCTTTTCTGCCATAACGGGGGAAAGTCCTAGCGAAGGCTCATCCAGCAAAAGCAGTTTAGGCTGTGCCATTAGGGCGCGGCCAATGGCCAGCATCTGCTGTTCCCCGCCGCTTAATGTCCCGCCTCCCTGCGAACGCCGTTCATATAGAATTGGAAAGAGAGAGAACACCTCATCCAACATCACTTTCTTTTTTTTAAAGTTCGCAGGGGACGTTGCCCTCGCAGGGCACGGTGCCTCTTGTTCTAAATAGGCCCCCATTTCAAGATTTTCTAAAATGGTCAATTCCGAAAAAATTCTCCGCCCTTCTGGAACATGAGAAATCCCTTTCCGCACAATATCGTGGGGGGCTAATCCTGTAATTGTTTCCCCGCAAAAAGTCATTATACCTGATAAAGTGGGGACAATACCTGAAATCGTCATGAGTGTTGTTGTTTTTCCAGCGCCATTGGCACCAATCAACGCAACAATCTCTCCTGCCTTGATTTCCAGTGAAATCCCTTTCAAGACGGACACAGCGCCGTAGCCAACAGTAATATCAGACAAGACAATCATTAATCATTCCTACAGCCCCAACGAGGGCTGTAATACCGCAGTGGCCGCGCCACCGCCCAAATAGGCCTCGACCACTTTTGTGTTTCCTTGTATTTCGCGTGCCGTTCCTTCGGCAATTTTAATGCCGTGATCTAATACGATAATATGATCAGAGACGCCCATAACCATCTTCATATTATGTTCAATTAAAAACGGTGTTATCCCTAACAACCTAATTTTTCCGATTAAAACCATCAAGGCTTCGGTTTCCTTTGGATTCATCCCCGCCGCTGGCTCATCTAGAAGGATAAGCTTAGGCGAACCAGCCAATGCGCGCGCAATCTCCAATCGCCGTTTGTCCCCATAAGAAAGGGCGCGGGAGGGTAGATCGAAAGGGCAGTCTGCCCCGCGACGGCCAGAAATTCCTACGAAATTCAGTAACTCGCCTGCCCTTTTACGCAGATCCGCTTCCTTCCTATGAAAGGAACTCCCCCTGAATATCGCACTCAAAAAACTGCTTTTTGTAGGAACACTGTCAATGTATCCCCCGACCATTACGTTGTCTATCACCGACATTTCCGAAAAAAGTCTGATGTTCTGAAAGGTACGAGCAATGCCGCGCCTAGATATAATGTAAGACTTTAAGTTTGAAATGACATCCCCTTGGAAGGTTGTAGTTCCCATTGTGGGGGTAGTGAGTCCTGTAATGCAATTAAACAAGGTTGTTTTTCCGGCGCCATTGGGGCCAATCAGGCTGGTTACTTTCCCGGTTTCAATGGAAATTGAAACCTTTTCAACTGCCTTCACTCCGCCATAAGTTTTTGTGAGATCAACTGTTTCTAAAAGCATAAGTGCGAAAAGGTATCATACGGTTTAATGGGAGGTCAAGGCAGGGGAGTGTTCAG